>NZ_JBDPMC010000028.1:0-80353 GCF_039871625.1 Micromonospora sp. B11E3
CCGATCAGGTCCCGCAGACGTTCGGCGACTGGGCCGACGAGCACGGGGCGGCGGTACTTCGGGCACCACACCACGTGGTATCCGAGGCTGTACGCCGCCCCACGGTTCGTCTGATATTCGGCCACGAGTTTAGTATACGCACGGCACATAACTAACAGAGCAGCATCAGGGCAGCGATTCACCTGCCGCCTGAAGACGGCAGCCCTCTCGCCTCAAATCGGTAGGCACCACCTCGACCGGGTCGATTCAGGCGCGCTCGTGGGTGAGGTCGAAGTCCTTCCGCCAGGACCTGCCCCCGTCCTCGGACGCCTCCCAGCGGCCGAGGATCCGGTCCTCCTCGACGTCGGCGATGAACCGCTGGTGGAGGTCCGGGTCCGCACGGGCCAGCGTCCACCGCCCGCCGTCGAAGGTCATCGCGAACTCGCGGCAGACGCCCCGGTCGTCCTGGTAGAGCGCGACGAACCGATCGTTCGCATCACTGCGACCGAGGACGAGACTCATCTCGGAACGCGCGCGCCCGCCTCCGCCGAACTCAGACCGTACGACCAGTAGCGACTCCCCGAGCCACTCGACCGTGGTGGTGCCCGGCACCTCCGTGCCCGGCGGTTCGAGGAACCAGGCGTCCGAGATCGTCGTCGTCCATTCGCCGACGAGCCCGCCGAGCCTCGCCATCTCGCTGTTACGCATCGCTTCCTCCGACCGGTCCGACGCCACCGGAAGCGCCGGCGACCAGGGCCAGCGTATGGCCAGTGCGGTGCACGACGCGTCATCGTCACCGTCGTGGTCACGAAGACGCGAGGTTCGGGCGTAGGGCGGCCGGATTCGTGGTTATTCCGGCGCGGGCGGGGTACGCGTTCGCGACCGCGGGTTGCAGGGGCTTTCTTGCCGACGGCCTATTCGGGAGGAAAAACCGTGTCACGCGAGTACCGGAGAAACCCAGAGGCGATTTCTCGGCTGTCGCCGGAGCAGTACCGGGTCACGCAGGAGGCGGGGACGGAACCGGCCTTCGACAACGCCTACTGGGACAACGAGGAGCCCGGCATCTACGTCGACATCGTGTCCGGTGAACCCCTCTTCGCTTCCGTCAACAAGTACGACAGCGGCACCGGATGGCCGACGTTCACCATGCCGCTCGAACAGGGGAACGTGGTCGAGATCCGAGACGCGAGCCTCGGCACCGTCCGCACCGAGGTCCGGTCGGCGCGGGGGGACAGCCACCTCGGCCATGTGTTCGACGACGGCCCTCCGGAGACTGGCGGGTTGCGTTACTGCATGAACTCGGCCGCGCTTCGCTTCATCCGCCGCGACGACCTTGAACGTGAGGGCTACGGCGAGTACCGCCCGATCTTCGGGTAGCCAGCAGGGCAGGAGTCCCCGCAGCGGGTGCTCGCCCCGGCGGCCACCGGACGGAGTATCCGGTGACCGCCAGGGTCCGAGGTTCAGCCGGCCGGCGTGGTCACCGGCTCCACCTGGCTGGCCGAGGACGGCTCGGTCGAGACCGAATCCGGCCGGCCGCGGTCACCGTGGCCAGGCCACCAGGCCGTGTGTCCGAGCAGCGCCGTGACCGCGGGGACGAGGAACAGGGACATGATGAATGCCGAGAGCACGATTCCTGCCGAGACGGCGAAGCCCATCTCGGTCAGGAACGACACCTGCGCGAACAGCATCGAGGCGAACGTGCCGGCGAGGATCAGACCGGCCGCGGCGACGGACGGCCCGCCGTGCAGGATTCCGAGAGCTGCGGCGGTGCGGGGGTCGTTGCCTGCCCGTGCCTCCTCGCGTAGTCGGGCGATCATGAGAATGTTGTAGTCGGTGCCGATCGCGACCACGAACAGGTAGAGGATGATCGGCAGGTTGAAGGACAGTCCTTGCTTGTCGCCGACGCCCTGGAAGGCGAGGACCGTCGCGCCGAGGGTCGCCACGAAGCCGAGACCGACGGCGAGCATCAGGTACACCGGTGCGACGAGGCTGCGCAGGAGCAGGCCCAGGATCACGGCGATGAGCGCGCCGGCGACGGGGAAGATGACCCACAGGTCGCGGTTGTTGGCGTGCCGAATGTCGGCGAAGAGGGAGCTGACTCCGCCGACCAGCGCGGTCGTTCCGGGCGGGGTTTCCGCGTGGGCGACTCGCCGCAGGTCGTCGCCGGCGACGTCGAGCGCCGCATTGGAGTACGAGCTGGTGGTCAGCAGCAGGTTGATTCGGGCGGTCGTACCGTCCGGGCTGATGGTGGCGGGGGCGCCGGTGGGGCCAGGCATCAGACTCCCGACCCCGGACACCTGAGTCAAGGACTGCGCGAACCTGTCGAGGGCCGCCGGGTCCAGGGGTTGGCCGGCGTCGGAACGTACGTAGACGGTGGTGGGGTTGAGCGCACCGGCGGGGAACCCGAGCTTTATGTCCTCCAAGCCACGTGCCGATTCCGTGCCCTTGGGCAGTTGCCCGATCTGGTCGTAATCGATCTTCAGACCGAACACTCCCAGGGCGAGCACGGCCAAGACTCCGCCCGAGGCGACGGCGACCAGGGCGGGTCGGCGCCCGGTGAAGGTGCCGAGCCGTTGGAAAATGCTTCCCCGCGGAGCGCGCTGCCAGGACTTCGACGGCCAGAAGACCTTGGGACCGATGAGCGAGACGATCGCCGGCACCAGCGTGACCGCGGCGATCGCCATCACGATCACCCCGATGGCGAGGCCGGGGCCGAGGCTCCGGAAGCCGCCGAAGAGCGCGAGCAGGAGGGCGCCGAACGCGATCACGATCGCCGCGGCGGCCGAGGCGATGACCTCGCCCACCCGGCTGACCGCTGCCGTGAGCGCTTCCTTCGGGGAGTCACCGGCGCGCAGCCGCTCACGGTAGCGGAACAGCAGGAACACGATGTAGTCGGTGCCGACGCCGTAGAGCACCACCGTGAGGATCGTCGCCAGTGATGGGTCCACCTGCATGCCGAACGCTCTGACGACCAGCGCTACCGCCGCGCCCGACACCGCCGACACCACGCCGACGACCACGACCGGCAGGAGGGCCGCGACCGGACTGCGGTAGATGACGAGCAGCAGACCGACGACCAGGACCAGCGTCACAATGCTGACAACCAGCAGCGCGTTGTCGAACGCCTCCTGATTGTCCAGAAGGAACGCGCCGTCCCCCGTTACCGCGTAGGACAGCTCCGAGCCCTTCAGCATGGACGACGTCTTGTCGCGAATCGACACGATGGTGTCGTTGAGCTTCGGGTCGGCCGGCGAGCCGCTGAGCACGATACTGACCAGCTGCACCTGCTTGTTCGGGGAAACGGCCTGCGGCCCGGTCGCCGCGGAGGTCACCCGTTCGATGCCGGCGGTGTTGAGTGCCTGCGCGAGTTCACCGACCCGCGCGGCGTCGCCCTCGGTGAGGGGTTGGGTGTCGACCCGCTTGATCACGATGGTGGCGCTGGCCCCGTTGCCCTGGCTGAACGCGCGCTCCGCCAACTCCTGCGCCTGCACCGACTCGTAGCTGGAGGGCAGGAAGCTCGCCTGGTCGTTGCTGACCTGATCGGCCAGGCGAGGCGCGAGGAACGAGCCGACGAGCAGCACGAGCCATACGGCGATGACTTTCCACGGATTCAGGACGATTAATCGTCCGAATCTTGAGAACATACGGAAACCTCCTGGCAGCGTTCGTTCGACCTGTTGCGGCATCTGGTTGTCGTGATGCTCATGGCAAGCCGAGCCAGATTACCGCTTCGCGATCACATCCGGTGGTATCACGGCATCGAGGCAACGCGTGCCATTGCGGAGACTTCCTCAGCTCCGGCCGATGTCGCCGGCCGATGGCTGAACCGCAATCACATTCCGTGTGGCGGGCGGCCGAACGGGGGCCCGCCCGCGGGTACTCGCCACCGGGTTGACCAGCACGAACGGCTTGCCGGCGCCATTGCTCGCCCCGTACCGGAAAGCGGACTCCTCCGTCGACTCACCGCGCCCTGTCCTCGTCGCCGATGACGACCTCGCCGGGGTGGGCGGGGCGGCGGAAGAGCAGCTCCGCAGCCTGGTAGTCCTGAGTGGTACCCATTCGACGTGTCCTTTCTCGGTGTCGGTATGGGCACGGTGGCCGATCGAGGTACGCGCACGCCAGGGGCGGCGTCGGCACGTCACCGAGCGCTCGGCGGCTTGCCGGGGTCTGCTACCTGTGGCTGCGTGTCCGTCATCGACCACTCGCCGATCGCGCTGCCGGGTGCGCACAAGACCGACCCCGAACCCGGCCAGCACCCCCTACCCCGGGTCGCCGACCGGACGGCGGAAGTACCCGTTGCGCCGATGGACGGCAGCTCCGACGCGACCAGAATGATCAGAGAGACGGGGACCGACACCCGTTCCTGGATCGCCGTGGAGTACCTCGCATGAGCGGCTGGCAGCTGTCCGGCTACACGCCCGTCCGTCAGCTCGGTGCCGGGGCTTCGGGCAGCGTCATGCTCGCCACCCACGACGCCACCGGCACTCCGGTCGCCATCAAGTACCTGGTGCGTGACATCGGCGACGACCCGTCCTTCCGGACCGCCTTCCGCCAGGAGGCTCGGTTGCTCGGGGAGATCGACGATCCGCACGTCTCCCGGCTGTACGAGTACGTCGAGTGCGCCGAGGGCGCGGCGATCGTCATGGAGCTGGTCAACGGGGTGTCGCTGCGGCAGATGCTGCGCGAGCACGGCCCCACCACCCCCGAGTCGGCGCTCTGCGTCCTCAAGGGCTCCCTCGCGGGGCTCGCCGCCGCGCACGCCCACGGCGTCGTGCACCGCGACTACAAGCCGGAGAACGTGCTGGTCACCGGCGAAGGGCTGAGCAAGCTCGGCGATTTCGGCATCGCCATGCCGATCGGCCAGGGCTCCGGCACCATCGTCTCCGGAACGCCCCGCTACATGGCCCCCGAGCAGTGGACCGGCGCCCCGTCCAGCCCCGCCTGCGACATCTACGCGGCCACCGCCACCTTCTTTGAGTGCCTGACCGGCCGGCCGCCCTACGACGGGCGGAACATCTTCGCCCTGCGCGAGCAGCACGCCAGCGCGCCGATCCCGACCGACCCGGCCCCGGTGCCCGTGCACGACCTGCTCCGGCACGGCATGGCGAAGCAGCCCGCCGACCGGCCACAACCCGCCCAGGTCTTCCTCGATGTCCTCGACCGGGTGGCTGGCGAGGCGTACGGCCCGGAGTGGGAGGAGCGCGGGCTGCGCGAACTGGCCCGACGGGCGGCGTTGCTCGCCGCGCTGTGGCCGTTCCCGGACGGCGCGGGCGGCGCCACCAGCGTCGCCAGCACCGCGCTCGGGGCGGGCGCCACACGTGCCCGGCGGGGCCTGTCGCAGCGGGGTCGGAAGCGGACCGCGCTGGTCGGCGGTGCCCTCGTCGCGGCCCTGCTGGCCGGTGGCGCCGGCTACAGCTACGCCGCCTACGACGACCCGACGGTCGCCGGCGGTCCGGCCGGCGCCGACCCGGCCGCGCCCGGCACTCCGGCCGCCACCCCCACACCCACCGTGGACCCCACCGCGACGGCGTCGGCCACGCCCACGCCCACGCCGCCGGCGACCCCGACCGCCACGCCCAGCCGGTCCCGCCCGCCCACCCCGACCCGCTCACCGGTACGCACCAGCGCGCCGCCGACCCCGACTCCGACCACCAGCACCGCCCCGCCCGACGTCACCGCCCCCACCGTCGGCGGCGTCAGCGCCAACCCCGGTCAACTGGAGCCGAACGGCTGCCCGTACGGCTACCGGACGAGCACCGTCGCGGCCACCGTCACCGACGACCGCAGCGGCCCGGCCGCGCTCAAGGTCACCTTCCGGTACACCCTGGGGGACGACACCGCCACCGTCCCGATGAGCGCGACCCGGCGGGGCCGCTTTCAGGGAACCCTCGGGCCGCTACCGATGCCGAAGCTGACCACCCGCATCCCCGTCCAGGTCACCGCCGTCGACGCCGCCGGCAACACCGCCACCTCCTCGACGGTGTACGTGACCCTCCAGAACTACTGCACCCCCGGCTGAGGAGTACGACGTGCCCGCTGCCCACACCGTCGCCACGACCTGGGGAGGGCTCAGGTGACCCGGCCGGAGGAGCCCACCGAGGCGCTGCCCACCCGGGCGATGTCGCCGGTCGCCGACCCGGGGGCGAGCCTCGACCCGGACCGCACCGTGGCGCTCGGCGACGCCGGACCCGCCGCGACCGCCCACCACGGCGTGCCCGACGTGACCGTTCACCTCGGCACGTCGGACGCGACCATGCGGCTCGGCGGGCCGGGCCAGACCGTGCACCTGGGCGCGTCGGACGCGACGACGCACCTCGCCAGGACCGACCGGCCCGTGGACCTCGACGCGACCGGCCGGACCGCGTACCCAGGGGTGGCCGAGCCGACCACGCGCTCCGGCGCGACCGATCGGACCGTCAGCTTCGGCGCGCCGGACGCCGCCACGACGCACTTCGGCGCGCCCGGCACCGTCACCGGGCCGGCCACCTCCGGGTACGGCGGGACGACCGGCGCGTACCTCCAGGGGTCGGCGCAGGCGCGGGCCGCGGGCGGCCCGGCCCAGCCGGCGCCCGGCGGCGAGGTGCGTTTCGGGCCCGGCGTGCCGGCCACCCCACCGGGCGCCCCTGCCTGGCCTGTCACAGCCCCGGCGAGCCGCCCGCGCCCGCTGTGGCGCCGGGTGGTCTCGGTGCTCTCCACGCTGCTGACCCTCGCGCTGGTCGCCGTGGTCGGGCTCTACCTGTGGGAGCGGCTCAGCCCGCTCGAGGTGGAGGGCGTCACGGTAGCTGTGCCGCAGCCGGCCGGTAACCGCTGCGACGTCACCGTCGACGTGGTCGCGACCGTGCGGACCAACGGCAGGGGCGGGGTCATCCGCTACCAGTGGTTCCGCTCGGACGCGTCGCCGGGCGCCCTGCTCACCGAGCGGGTCGGTCGGGGGCAGCGGACCGTCACCCTCACCCTGAAGTGGACGTTCAGCGGGGTCGGCACCACCACCGAGACCGCCACCGTCAACATCGTCGAACCGTCGCCCGTGCAGGCCGGTGCTCGGCTCGCCTACCGCTGCCGGCGGGGCTGACCGGGTTCTCCCGCCGGGTGCTCGGGGCTGGCCCGGAGCGGGCCGGACTGGACCGCGGTCCGCCCCGGGCAACGGGCTTCTCGCCCGACGGTTGTCGCGACCAGCATTGAAAAGCGCTCATAAATATTGACCATCGCCACTTACGCGGACAGAATCACGGCACCCATGATCCCCCCTTGGGAGGCGCCATGACCCGTCCCCGCCTGCCGTTCCTCCGAGCGGCCACCCGGGTGGCCGCGATCGCCGCCACCACCGGCGTGCTGCTCGCCTTCACCCCGCCCGCCAGCGCCGCCGTGCCGGCCGGACGCTACGTCGCGCTGGGCGACTCGTACACCGCCGGTCCACTCGTCCCCACGCAGGTCGACCTGAACTGCCTGCGCTCCAACCGCAACTACCCGTCCCTCGTCGCCGCGTCCGCCGGCTCCTCGTCGTTCGCCGACGTGAGCTGCTCCGGGGCGACCACCAACGACATCCTCAACAGCGGCAGCGGTTACCTGGGCATCTCCGTACCGCCGCAGCTCGCCGCGGTGACCTCCAGCACGGCACTGGTCACCGTGCAGATCGGTGGCAACGACATCGGCTTCTCCGGCATCATCAGCGACTGCGCGGAGGCCAGCCTGAGCAGCCCGTTCGGCTCGCCGTGCAAGGACAGGTACACCGCCGGGGGCACCGACCAACTGCAGGCCAGGATCAACGCCGCCGCCCCGAAGGTGACCACCGTGCTGCAGGCGGTCCATGCGGCCGCCCCGGCCGCGAGGGTCGTGGTGATCGGGTACCCGGCGATCCTGCCGGACAGCGGCTACGGCTGCTGGCCCGTGGTCCCCATCGCCTATCAGGACGTGCCGTACCTGCGCACCGTCGAGAAGTCGCTGAACTCGATGCTCGCCAGTGCCGCGGCCGCCAACAACGCCACCTACGTCGACGTGTACACCCCGTCGATCGGCCACGACGCGTGCAAGAGCAGTGGCACCCGGTGGGTCGAGGGGCTGATCCCGGAGAACTCGGCCGCCCCGTTCCACCCGAACGCCGCCGGTGAGCAGGGCATGGCCAACGCCCTGCTGACCAAGCTGAACAGCTGACCGACCGGGACGGCGTCCACCCGTCCCGCGGCCTCAGACGTGCCGGTGCTCCCCGATCACATGCGGACCGGGGAGCACCGGAGGGCGGCTGCGGGGTCAGCCCTGGCGGCGGTTCCAGGGGCCGGTGACGGCGTACGTGATGCCCGGGTTGTAGACGTTGAAGAACATGGTCCGGCCGTCGGCGGAGAACGTCCCGCCGGCCAGCTCGCCGCACTCCGGATCCCCGGCGGTGCCGACGTTGACCCGGTTACCGGCGAAGACGAACACCTCGCCGGCGGCGGTCGTACCGAGGATGTGCTGCTCCCCGATCCCGTCCTCGCACATCATCAGCCCGCCGTACGGGGACATGCAGATGTTGTCCGGGGCGTCGAACTCCGGGTTCTCCGGCGCCGGCGTGGGACGGGTGAAGATGGTCTCCAGGCGCAACGTGTTGGCCCGGGGGTCATCCGTCCCACCCGTCAAGATGCCGATCGATCTGATCCCGCCAACCATGACAGCCGGCGCGGCTCAACCCGGTCGAAACCTCGTAATCCAGCTGCTCAGGGGCCGGCGCCGGTACAGGAAGACGGCATCGCCCCTTCAGGTGGAACCACCGGCCTGAGCGATCACGGGAGGAAGGGCGCGAGCCAGGGGACCGCCACGACGAGGGTGACGACCACCGGGACCAGGACCGCGCCGAACGCCATACCGATCGCGGCATAGGTGCCGGCCTCGTCGGGGCGCAGACCCACCCGGGACGTGGTGATGACCAGCTTGTCGCCGCGTGGCCCGCCGAGGGCGCTCACCCCGGACCGGCGGCGGGGAGGACCGAGCACCCGGGAGGTTCCCGGAATGGCCTGTTCGCCTCTCCGTTCGCGATGGTCGACACTTCGGATCATCCAACGGAAAGGCGCGCGGAAACCGCTATGCGGGGACTCGGCGAGGCAATCCGGCACGGCTACCGGAACGAACTCGAGGCGGAGATCATCGTAAGCCTCGTGAAAGGACTCGAACGACAGTACCGGGATTGGGCGGTCATCGTCCCCTTCAACGCACAGAAGGAACTCGTGATCGAGCGCCTCACGGCCAGCATGGGTGCCTCGTCGCGGATCGCCGACAACGTCGGAAGCGTCGACTCCTTTCAAGGCGGGGAACGAGATCTCATCATCTTCGGTTTCACCCGCAGCAACACCCAGGGCGAAATCGGTTTCCTCAAGGAACTACGCCGCTTCAATGTTGCAATCACGCGGGCCAAACAACAGTTGGTGCTCGTGGGTGACCTCAGCACACTCCACCGCGCGAAGAACAAGGCGTTCCGCGACGTCATGCACGCGCTGAGCGACCACCTCGCCCGCGCTGGGGATCGGCGCCCCTCCCAGCAGGTGACCGCCGCCCTCGACTCGATGACCGGAGAGCTGTCATGAAGCGTGTCATCTACCCCGCGACACGAGCAGTGGAAAACGCTGTCTCGCTGCCGGGGATCAGACCGATCCGGCTCTTTCCCGTGCTCTGGCCACTCTGGCAGGTGGAGACCACCGCGGAGGTCTACGACAAGCAGGACTTCGAACTCATCGACCACTTCATCGTGCGCGCTATTCACGAAGGCGACATTCATCACCGATCCGAGCTCATCCACTTCCTCGGTCTTCCCGCCGGGCTCGTCGAGCGTTGCCTGGCATTCCTCCAACGCATCGGCCATCTCACCATGACCGAATCCGCGCTACACCTGACCGATCTCGGTCAAAGGTCGGTCAACGAAGGAGTTCGGTATGTCGCCACGATGAGCCGACTGACGATCCTAGTCGAGCGACAGACGGGGGCCCCGTTCCCGCGCCCGTACTACGACGGCAACGTCCCCGTGCTGGACACCCCGGAGATCGAGGAAGGGCAGGTCGCCGACCGTACCAGGTTTCGGCCGGTCGTCACCACCGCCCAATTCAACCCGCAGGTTGTCCAATGGCTGGCGAACCGCCCCGACCGGGCCCAGTACAACCTCCCCAGCCAGTTTCGAAACCTTCAACAAAGCGCCGTCCGTGAGGGGTTCCTGCCCAGCTATCTGATCGAGACGGCCGACCACAGGATCCTGGCCTACACCAACGTTTCCGAGAAGCGAGACGAATTCCTGGAGGGGCTTTGCACCAAGACATCGGTTGAACACCTGATCGAGGCCCAGGGATCCAGCGACCCGGCGGACGTATGGCGGAAATGGCTCGCCCAGTCGACGACGTTCGCTGCCGGCAGACTGCAGAAGACTCGTGCCGGCATCTGGCAGGTCGTCCTCCCCGGCACCGCCTTCGGAGACCCGCCGAGGATTTCCCTGTCACGCATCGGGTCGTACCAGTTCCGGGACAACCATTTCATCCAGATATGGTGCGCCGATGTCGAGATACGCCAGAGAGCGCTCAAGGAACGCTCACTCGGCATCGCCACCCTGCCCGAAGTCACCTGCCAGGCAGACCTCGAAACCCGTATCCGCGACCTCGCCGGCAACATTGAGGTTGCCGCGGTGTCCATCGCCGAACTTCGCGAGTACGCAGAGTCCAAGGGTGACGAGAGGCGTCTGAGCCGCCTGCTCAGCCTGGCACAGGAGCGAGCATGACCAACCAGCTCGACGGACCGGAGCACGGACGCCCACAAGAACAGCACGACAAAGGCAGCCGCCGAAAGGAAGAGGAGGAGGACGACGCCTGGCGGACGCGGCGCCGTCAGCTCGAAGAAGACACCTGCTGGGACGAACAACGCGAGGAAGACGACTACTGGGAGGAGCAGTACCGACGGCAGCAGGCGGAGGACGAAGAGGAATACTGGGAGGAACAGCGCCGACGGCAGCAGGAGGAAGAGGACGAAGAACTCCGCCGACAGGAAGAGGAAGACGCGTACTGGGAGCAGCAGCGCCAATGGGAGGAGGAAGAAGAACGCCGCCGCCTGGAAGAGGAGGAAGACGCGTACTGGGAGGAACAGCGCCGCCAAGAGGAGGAAGACGACGATTACCTGTACGGCTACGGTTCCACCTCCCCGTATCCATATCCGGTTTCCGCCCCGCACCCGTATCGCCCGAGGCGCCCGCCATCTTCGGGGATTCGGGTTGGCATCGTCACGCTGATCGCCATGTTGATTCTTTGCGGGTGGTGCGTCCTAGCTTTCTCCGGTATAGCAGCTTTGACGGTATGAACGGTATTTGCCGAGCACCGCCCGCCGTACCCGGGCTTCCTGCTTCGGGTCCAGGGCCTTCCGCTCACCCGGACGTCGGCCCCGCTTACCGGCCTTGAGCGCCCTGTTCCCTCACGGTCGAAGGCGTTGACCCAACGCGAGACCGCCTGCGGTGACACACCGAGCACTGTGGCCACCGCCGCCTGGGTATGCCCCGCCTTGACCGCCGCGACAGCCCGACGGCGCAGATCCTCTTGTGCCTGAGGAGAAAGCCGCCGCGCATCCCGCACCGTAACGCCCATACACTGACAAAGATAACAAACTATTTGCGTTACGCCTCAAATGACCGTCGAGTCTGGTGGACGCCGGCTACCGCTATTGGCGGCGTTGTGCCGCCGCCGCGGTCAGGTCCGCAGCCGGGGTGCGTTTGCCGGTGCGCCATGCTGCGATCATCTGGTCTCGCTCCAACGCCGACGTACCGAACAGCAACGCCCCGTCGTGACTGATGATCAGCTGAGCACCGCCGAAGCCCATCTGCCAGACGTACACCGCCTGCTCACCAGGCAGGCGTTCGATGCCAAACTCCAGGCCCGGCTGTAGTGCGTCGAGCTGCTGCTCGCCGAGCACCGCCCACTCCTTCTCCCCATCGGTCAGCGCTCCGGTGCCCGCGGCCACCCGGCCCCTCGGTAGCGGCTCGTCCTGAGGCGGGTCGACCTCGTCGAGGTCCAACGGCGCGCCGCCGGTCTGTACCAGGAACAACAGATGCTCCTTCAATCTGCGCCGCACCACATTGTCCGCAACCTCCGACCCGCCCATCGCCAGCGGCAGCTTGAACCCGAAGCACTCGTCGATCGCCGGTTCACCCAACGTCGCTACCGCGTCGTCATAGCACTGACGTTGGAGCCTCGTCTGCTGCGCGTGGCGATCCTCCAGGTGATCGAAGATCAAGTCTGACACGAAGCCGGAGTGTTCGACGTAGAAGCCGTACCGGTACAGCACGAGCACGTAGGTGTCGTCGTACTGCACCACGAGGTCGCCCCAGGCGGTCGTGAAGAGCGGGATCGCACCGGGATGCGACGGGAGGATCATCTCCATCACCGGCAGCAGCAGCGCCGGATCGATGAGGCGCACGAAACCGTCCTGAGTGACCAGGGCGCCCTCATTCTTCCAGGCCTCCTCGATGCCGGGGGAAACGATCTCACCAAAACGCTCGACGACCTCGGCCGAGATGCTCCCCACCACCCGGTGGCCGTGCTGAAAGTGGCTCATAGCGCCTCTCTGACCGTGACGTTCGGTTGATCACCCCACACGATAATGACGCACGAGGCGGCGCCGCGAACACCCACTCGGTGTCACGACCTAACTTGATCTTTAACCCCTGTGGGTCTTGTGGGGACCCTGACCGATCATGGAAACAGCCCTTGGTCGATACCTGGGCGAGCAGGCCTTGTCCGCCGGACAGATCCACGAAACCAACGTGCCACCGGTCCGCGGTCGTGGTCCACGAGCCGG
Source organism: Micromonospora sp. B11E3 (assembly GCF_039871625.1). NCBI lineage: Bacteria > Bacillati > Actinomycetota > Actinomycetes > Micromonosporales > Micromonosporaceae > Micromonospora > Micromonospora sp. B11E3. The sequence continues at coordinate 12,772 of NZ_JBDPMC010000028.1, forward strand.
CCTGGGCGTCCCAGCTCCAGCGTGGCTTGCCGCGTCGGACCTCGTCGATGCCGAGCACCGTGACCGGCTGCGGCTCGTCCGGCAGCACCGCGGTTGCGTGGGCGGTGAACGCCCGCGCGACGACCGGCCATGAGACGCCGTGGTCCCGGGCGGCCTGCACGATCGTGCGGCCGCCGTCGGCGACTGCGGCACCGGCCGCCTGCCGTAGCCGTGTGGTGAGCCGGGATCGGGCCGGGACCTGGGCGACCTGCTCGGTGAAGGACTTGCGTGGACAGGCCGGGGTCGGGCAGTACCAGCGCCGTTTGCGCCAGCGCAGCCGCACCGGCCGGCCGCCGACCGGCAGATCCCGCGGCCGGGTCGTGGCCCACTGCTTCACCCGTGCCGCCCGCTGCCCACACTGCGGACAGCATCGCGCCTGCTCACAACCGGTGGACAGGTCCACCACCGGGACGCCCGCGTCGTCCACCTCGACTCGGTCGGCCACCAGGCCGTCCAGCCCCAGCAGCCGGGTCGTATCGTTGACCATGCTCGCAGCTCTTCACTTGTGACCATCCGAATTCGACACTCAGATGATCGCCGATGAGCTGCGAGCCCTTCACGCTCGGGTCAACTCCAGCCACGAACCCCGCTCAACTTCGAAGAGCCGGTATGAAGGGCTCGGGATCCGGTCGTGCGGCCGGCTTCGAAGGAGTCGAGGAGCACCGCGAGACCGCCCACCTGGCGCTGCCAGCCACGTCGCGACACGCTGCTTGACTGTCGCCCGGCTCGCGCTCGGCGCGCCTGGTCTCCGTCATGGGCGCTCGCCCGTACATCCGGTGGCCTCGGCCGCTCCGCCCAGACGAGCTGACCTGCGCTGCGACGCGGTTCCCCGCGCCCGCCGACCCGGCAGGGCAACGGCGTGCCTGAGGTCGACCCGCAAGCTCAAGGAGTGCTCAAGACCCTGTTCACGGCGCCCGTCGATGCGAGAAATGCACATACGCTCACCGCACCCACCCCGCCCACAGCCCACGCCATCCGGCCACGGCGGCGATCGCCGCCGCGCCAGGACTCGCCGTGGGCGGACCCAACCCTACCGTCCTGAACAGATCGGCCCGGCCCGCATGTGCGCCGGCCACGGCATCAGCCACGAACAGAAGGAGGGGAGCATGCGACGCAGGCGACTGCGCATCGCGCTTCTCGCGCTGCCCGGCCTGGTGGGGAGCGTCCTCATGGCGACCGCGCCCGCGGGCGCGAATCCCGCGGAGTCGACGTGGAGGCACGGACCACCCAAGGGCAGCAGACGACCCCGGTCATCACGATGCAGCTCGAGAACGACTCGGGCCCCGGTACGTCGTTCGGCTTCGCCCGGACGATGAGCCGGTTCGTCGACTCCGGGCAGTACATGTTCCACCGGAACCTGTTCAAGCTCGACGCGCGCCCGAGCCAGGTCCGGGTCACGAGCGCGACCGGCGGCGTCGCCACCGGCTACGTCTCCAACTGGCTCGAGGACGCTCCGCTGCCCCTGACGGCGGATCCGGCCTACAAGTGGAACTTCGTCGACGGCTACAAGCACCCGCAGCAGCTCTACCGCCGCGCCGAGGAGATCGCCCGCCAGTACCCGGACGTCGCCGAGATCGTCTACCTGCCGTACAAGACGAACGGCTACCAGCGCAAGGCGCAGGCGACGATCGGCGGTACCGGGCAGGCCGCGGTCGTCGTCAGCTCGGCGGCCTGGGGCCACGAGGGCGGCAACGACATCACCGTCGAATTCGCGGACCGGCCGGGGGCGAACCTCCCGCTCACCGTCGAGGTGGCGGGCAGGGCGGTCCGTGTCCTGCTCGCGAAGGACGCCTCCGGTGGGCTCGCGAGTACGGCCGCCGAGGTGGCGGCGGCGCTGCGGCCCCGGTCACAGGGCCTCATCGACCGGGCACACCCATAGCGCACCAACGCGGGCACCGGCATCGTCGCGCCGACCTCCGGCCCGGTCGCGTTGACCGACTTCCTCGACCAGAAGCGTGCCGGCGCACCGGAGGGCGAGGTGCCGCGCGGTCCGGCCACGATTCCTGTCCTCCGCATCGGCAAGCACCGCGACGGCAGGAACCCGGGTGTCCTGATCCAGGCGCAGGACCACGCCCGCGAGTGGATGCCCGCGACGACCACGCTGGAGACGGCCGAGCGCCTGGTGCACAACTACAGGTCCGACTGGGAGACGAAGAAGATCGTCGACAACACCGACATCTTCCTCATCCTGTCCAACAACCCCGATGGGGCGAACTACAGCTTCTACAACTTCGCCTCGCAGCGCCGGAACATGACGAACCACTGCGCGGACGACAACGCCGACCCCGCCCGGCGCAACTCCTGGGGCGTCGACCTGAACCGGAACTACCGGGTCGGGTCGGGCCACGACGGCTACTCGGGCGCGTCGACCAGCTGCGTCAGCGACACGTACCAGGGACCGGAGAAGCTGTCCGAGCCCGAGTCGAAGAACATCATCTGGCTGGTCGAGAAGTACACGAACATCAAGTTCATGATGTCGGTGCACTCCAACGGCGGTCAGTTGTTCTGGCAGCCCGGCGCCTACATCGCGGACGGACGGATCACCACGCCGCGCCCGCCGCTGGGTGACGAGGCGTTCTACTGGCAGTCGGCCGCCAGGATCCTGTCGCAGGTCAAGGCCCACCGGCAGACCGTCGTCACGCCGGAGAACGTCGGCGGCTCGTCGGACGTCCTCTACTCCTCCGCCGGCAACGTGCGCGAGGACCTGTACCACACGTACGGGATCTACGCCTTCGGCTGGGAGGTAGGCGGCTCGATCTACAACCCGGCCACCGGCAACTGGCAGGGCGGCTCGTTCCAGCCGGCGTGGGTGGGAAATCCGGACCTCGTCAGCGGCCACGCCGAGACGATGGAGTACGCCAACGGGATCATGGAGATGTTCCGGATCGCGGCCAAGTGGGGCAAGGACAAGACGAAGCCGACGTCCCGCCTCGTTCCCGGCGGCGGGGCATACCCCGGGTCCGTCGACGTGCGCTTCGAGACGAGCGAGCCAGCCACCATCTACTACACGACGGACGGCACCCGGCCCACGCTCGAGTCGCCGCGCTACGAGGCGACCGAGTTCCGTGAGCCGGGGCAGGTGTTCCACGTGACCGAGACGACGACGTTCCGCTGGTTCTCGGTCGACACCGTCGGCAACATCGAGAAGAACTACGACCCGACGAAGAACGACACGCGCAACAACTACCGCACGGCGACGATCACGATCGAGAAGTGACGTCCATCCGGTGACCATTGCCTCGTCAGCGCGGTCCCACCCACGCTGGCGAGGCAATGTCGCGCGTCGAAGTGGCCACGCCGGCCACGCGGCTCGGCGGTCAGAGGGTGCTGCGGTACGGGGGCATGAACCGGAGCCGGGGCATCTGGTCGGCGAGCACTCCCCCGTCGACAACCAGGTGGGTGCCGTTGATGTAGCGGCCGGCGTCAGAGGCCAGGAGCAGGAGCGCGCCGACGCAGTCGTCCGGCGTGCCGTAGCCACCGCGCAACGGGATCCGCTCCTCCCAGGCGGCCTCGAACGCCTGCCGGTCCAGGGGGAACTCGCCGTCGATCGGGGTGGCGATCATGCCGGGGGCGATCGTGTTCGCGGTGATCCCGTGCGGTCCCAGCTCGGCGGCGAGCGAGCGGGTGAGCAGCTCGACAGCCCCCTTCGAGGCGTTGTAGTGGGCGAGCCCCGCTTCGGCCGTCAGCCCGTTCTTCGAGGAGATGTTGACGATCCGGCCGGGCACCCCGTCGGCGATCATGTGCTCGGCGACGCGTTGCGCGAGGAAGAAGACCGCGTCCACGTTCACCCGCATCACCTCCCGCCAGGCGGCAACCGTGATCTCGTTGAAGTGCTCCAGCCGGGCCACGCCGGCGTTGTTCACCAGGATGTGCACCGGGCCGCGGTCACGGCGTACCTCGTCGGCCCACGGGCCGATCCCGGTCGTGTCGGACAGGTCGAACTCGTACGGGTGGCAGGTCCGGCCGTGCCGCGTCACCGCGGCCACGACCGGGTCGAGGTCGGCACCGGGCCGGTCCACCAGCACCAGGTCGGCGCCGGCCGAGGCGAGGCCGACCGCGAACGCGGCGCCGAGCCCCCGCGCGGCACCGGTCACCACGGCCAGCCGGCCGGACAGGTCGAAGGAGGGCGGGACGACGGTCATGCCAACCCCAGCAGGTCGAGCGACGGACGGTGGATCAACTGCTCGATCTGCTCGGTGTCGAGCGGGTCGAGGCCGGGGATGCCAGGCACCCGGCCCACCGCCCGCAGGCCCTCGATCGAGGCGTCGACGGTGGTGAACGGGTAGTCGCTGCCGAACAGCAACTTGCCCCACACCCCGTAGTCCTGCACCAGCCGCAGGCTGTGCCAGAGCTGGAAGGGGCGGTAGTGCAGCGCGGAGACGTCGGCGTAGACGTGCTGGTGCTTACGGATGACCGCGATGCACTCCCCCTCGTACGGGTGGCCGAGGTGGGCCAGCACCATGCGCAGCTCGGGATGGCGGATGGCCACCTCGTCGAGATGCACCGGAAGGGCGTAGCGCAGCGGCGCGGCGGAGACGAAGGTGGTGCCCGTGTGCACCAGCAGCGGCAGGCCGTGCCGCTCGGCGTAGGCGTAGAGGTCGTCGTAGGCGGGGTCGGCGGGGTCGAACCCGGCGTACATCGGCATCAGCTTGATGCCGCGCAGGCCGAGATCGCGGTGCCCGTGCTCCAGCTCGTCGCGCCAGCCGGGCTGGGTGGGATCCAGGGCGAGGTAGCCGACCAGCCGGTCGGGGTGGGCCGCGACGTACGCGGCCACGGCGGCGTCGTCGACCCAGAGGCCGGAGCGGCGGGCCTTGCCGCCGACGACGACGGTGCGGGTGTCCGGCGGTGCGGTGGCCGCGTACTGCGACCACCGCACCGTCAGGTCGACCTCGCCGCCGTGCGCCCGGGACGCCTCGGCGGCGAACGGGTCGCCGACGTGCTCCGGGCAGTCGAACAGGTGCGAGTGCACGTCGACGATCATCGCCGGTCCCGTTTCTCCCACCCCTCGGCGAACATGTTCCAGAAGCCGTGGCTCGGCGGATGTTCGGCGAACACCTCGTCGACCAGTTCGACGCCGAGGCCGGGGGCGGTGGGCAGGTCGATGTGCCCGTCGACCACCGGCAAGGCGCCGCGTACGGCGGCGAAGACGTAGTCCTCCAGCAGGCCGTCGAACGTCTCCAGGATCTTGAAGTTGGGCATCCCGAGGACGGCGTGCACGGAGGCGGTGGTGCACAGCGGCGAGTTGGAGTTGTGCGGGGCGACGACCATGGCGTGCTGGTCGGCGACGGCGGCGAGCTTGCGCACCTCGGTGAACCCGCCGGCCATGGACAGGTCGGGCTGGATGATGTCGACGGCGTCGGTGGCGAACAGCCGGGCGTACTCGTAGCGGTTGTGGAAGTGCTCGCCACCGGAGATCGGCATGGTGGCGCGGGCGCGCAGCTCGGCGTACCGCTCGATGTGCGTCCACGGCAGCGGCTCCTCGAACCAGCCGAGGTCGAACGGCTCCAGCTCGCGTACCAGCCGGGCGGCGGTGTGCATGGCGAAGCGGGCGTGCCCCTCGACGAACAGCTCGATCTCGGGCCCGACGGCGTCGCGGACGGCGGCGACGATGTCGATCGAGCGGCGCAGCTCGGTGCGGGACAGCTCGCCGAGGCCCGCGCCGAACGGGTCGAACTTCAGTGCCGTGTACCCGGTGGCGACGGTGGCGACAGCCCGCTCGGCGAACGCGGCGGGCTCGCGGTCGCCGGTGTACCAGCCGTTGGCGTACACCCGGACGCGGTCGCGGCACGCCCCGCCGGTGAGGCGGTACACGGGCACGCCGAGGGCCTTGCCCATGAGGTCGTAGAGGGCCTGGTCGACGCCGGAGACGACGATCCCGCCGATGTCGCCGCCGCGCAGGAAGTCGCCCTGGTACATGCGCAGCCAGATCTCCTCGACGTCGAACGGGTCGGCGCCGATCAGGTGCCGCCCGGCCATCGCCTCGGCGAGCTGGCAGGTTTCCCGCGCCCGGTACGGGTGGGTGATCTCGCCGACGCCGGTCAGCCCGGCGTCGGTGTGCACCCGGACGTAGGAGAAGTCGCGCCAGGCGGTACCGAGGGTGAGGGTCTCCACCCGGCTGATCCGCCCGGCGGGGCCGACGGGACGCGTCCTGTCGACGGTCAGCATCAGGACCGCCCTTCCCCGCCGGCGGTCGCGCCGCCCATGGTGGCGGTGCCGGCCAGCTCGGTGACGCCGCCGCTGGCGAGGGTGTCGCGGACGGCTGTCCGGGTGGCCTCGACGAGGTGGTCGATGTCGGCGTCGGTATGGGCGTACGAGATGTGGTTGCGCTTGAGGTTCAGCGGCAGCTCGAAGATGCCGTGCTCGGGCATCCGCCGACGGTAGCCGATGAACATGGCGGCATCGTTGCGCAGCAGGTCGTCGTAGCTGCGCGGCGCCGGTCCGGGCATGAAGTAGGTCACGAAGACGGAGCCGTGGCCGGTGACCACGGCGGGGACGCCGAGGTCGGCGAGGACCTCGGTGATGCCGGCGCGGGCCCGCTCGCCGAGCCGGTAGACGTGCTCGTGCACCGGCTCGGTGCGCAGCTTGCCGAGGGTGGCGAGGGCGGCGGCGACCACGGCGGGGTGCCCGTTGTAGGTGCCGGCGAAGAAGGCGGGGGCGCCGGGGCGGGTGCTGAACAGGTCCATCAGGTCGGCCCGGCCGCCGAGGGCGCCGATCGGGTAGCCGTTGGCGATGGCCTTGCCGAGGGTGGTCAGGTCGGGGGTGATCCCGCTGATCTTCTGCCAGCCGCCGAGGTCGTGCCGGAAGCCGGTGATCACCTCGTCGAAGACCAGGACGCTGCCGGCGCGGGTGCACTCGTCGCGCAGGGCCTGGAGGAACTCCTGGTCGGGCAGGAGACAGCCGACGTTGTGCGGTACCGGCTCGACGATGACGGCGGCGATGTCGTCGCCGTGGGCGGCGAAGGCGGCCCGGACGGCGGCCACGTCGTTGAAGCGCAGCACGAGGGTGGCGTCGAGGACCTCGGGCAGGATGCCGGTGGAGATCGGGTCGGGCACGCCCACCCGGTCGGGGGCGGAGATGACATTGAGGCTGACCGAGTCGTGCCAGCCGTGGTAGCAGCCCTGGAACTTGACCACCAGGCGCCGGCCGGTGGCGGCGCGGGCGACCCGCAGGGCGTGGAAGGTGGCCTCGCTGCCGGTGCTGGTCAGCAGCGCCTTCTCGATGCTCGGGACCAGTTCGGCCAGGGTTTCGGCGAGTTGTATCTCGCCGTCGGTGACGGCCACACCGCACAGGTCCAGCCGCTTGCCGGCATCGGTGACGGCGGCGTTGACGTCGGCGTCGTTGTGGCCGAGCAGGGGCGGCCCGAAGGCCGCGTGGTAGTCGGTGTACCGGCGTCCGTCGGCGTCCCAGAAGCTCGCGCCGGAGGCGCGGGCGATCACCAGGTCGGTGAGGCCCGGAATGCTGCGCTGCCCGCTGTTGACGCCGCCGGGGATGACCCGGCGCGCCCGCTCGGCGAGGGTGGCGCCGGCCGATCGTGAAATCACACCTTCTCCTCATCGGTGCGGCGCGGCGACCCAGCCCGGTCGCGACGCCGCGGTTTGTCCGCCGCAGGAGGAACCAATCGAGTTTCGAAACACCGTTCGGCATCACCAAACGATGTTCGGCATACTAGGCACGCTTGTTCGCGGAGGTCAACACGATGCCGCACCACTTTCCGAACGGGTTTGTTACGCTGTTCGGCCTTGGCGAACACACTTGGCTTTCCTGACCGAAAGAAGGACCATGACCACCACCGAAGACGGGGACGGCTCCCGCTACCTGGTGCGCAGCGTCAGCCGCGCGGCCGAGGTGCTGGAGGCACTGTCCACCGCCACCCCGGGCGAGGGACTGAGCGTCACCGACATCGCCCGCGCCTGCGGGCTGTCCAAGAGCGCCGCGTTCGCCACCCTGCACACCCTGTGTCACCACGGCCTGGCCGCCGACGACGGCGAGGGGATGAACCGCCGCTACCGCCTCGGGATGGCCCTGGCCCGCCTCGGCGTCCGCGCCCAGGAGCAGCTGTCGCTGCGTGACATCGCCCGCCCGGTGCTGGCCGGGCTGACCCGCGGGACCGGGCTCAGCTCCCGGCTGGCCGTTCCCGAGGGTGCCCACGCGGTCGTCATCGACCAGGTCAGCAACGGCGAGCGCATCCAGATCGAGCTGCGGATGGGCACCCGTGAGCTGCCGCACTGCACCGGGCTGGGCAAGGCCCTGCTGGCCGAGATGACCCCGCCGCAGGTCGCCGAGCTGATCGGCCGTGTCGGGCTGCCCCGGCGCACCGACCACACCATCACCGACCTGGACTCGCTCCTGGCCCACCTCGACGACGTCCGCAAGGCCGGGTACGCCCTCGACGACGAGGAGGACGCCGACGGGGTGTTCTGCATCGGCAGCGCCCTGCGCGACCACACCGGGGGGTGCTGCGGCGCGATCAGCGTGACCGGGCTGAAGCTGGGTCTGCCCAGCTGGCGGTACCAGGAGCTGGGGCGTCAGGTGCGGCAGGCCGCGGAGGCCATCTCCGTCCGGCTCGGTCACGTCCCGGCGGAGGCGACCTCTTGACAGCCGGTTCACCTGCTGTTTAACGTTCCCGCCAACGCTGCGGCCCAGGTCGCGGCGGGTCGCGGCCCCTGCCGCGGCCACCTCGGGCGAACAGCTGACTCCCGACGCGCCGCAGCCCCGGCGCCGGGTGTTCCGGTCAGCAGCTCCGCCGCCTGCGCGCCTCGCGCGTTTGCCCGACCTTCCCCCGTCCTGCGAGCGTCTCCCGTGGCGCCCGCAGACCCCCAGCCCGCCGTCCGGCATGGCGCCGGCCGGCTGGACCGCGAAGGTTGAGGCTCGCCATGGGTCTACTCGGCACGTCCACACTCACTCCCCAGGACCAGGTCCTGCGCGTCGACACCGTCGCCGACCTGGCCGCCCTCGCCCCCGCCGTGCTGACGGTCCGCACCCTGGTGCGGGTCGCCGGTTACCGCACCGCCGGCGACGGCGGCGGCAGCCTGCTGCGCTGGGACCCCACCAGCACCGCCGCCGCCAACGGCGGCACCGTGCACGACCCGTACCGGACCGGCCGCGGCCGATGGCTGGCCGTGCACGACGGGGTCGGCGACTTCCGGCGGTTCGGGATCTTCGGCAGGGACACCCCCGCCGACGCCGCGCTGGACGCGATGGTCGCCGACCCGGCGATCCGTCGGATCGAGGCCCACACCGACCTGCGCTTCGTCAAGCGGCACACGTTCGGTCGCAGCGACATCGAGCTGGACTTCGGCGGGCACACCGTGCACACCGACGGCATCGAGCGCAACGCCCACGACAATCCGTTCGGCGCCGTGCTCTACTTCCGCGGCGCGGTGACCGACACGGTGATCACCCACACCCTCACCGAGACCGTCCCCGAACTGACCGACGTGTTCCAGGTGCCCGACTCCGGGCGCTTCGCCGTCGGGCAGTGGTGGACAGCCACCAGCAACTCGCTCACCGGTGCCGACGAGCGCGAGCTGCAGAAGATGGTCCAGGTCACCCAGATCGTCGACGGCACCCACGTCCGGGTGGGCTACCTCAACGGCTGGACCCTGGAGCCCGGCCGCACGATCACCTGGCGGCGGGTCGAGCCGGTCCAGCGCGCCCACGTGCGCAACATGGTCTTCCTGGGCCACGTCGCCTTCACCGGCGAGTACCCCGGCTCCGGCCCGGACGACCGCGAGTACAGCGGCTCCCACCCGGTCGCCTACGAGTACGCGGTGCGCTGCGACGTCTCCGGCATCGACGCCACCGGCACCTGGTGGCCGGTGATCATGCGCCGCTGGTGCACCCACTTCACCACCGCCAACTGCACCCTGAAGAATCCGCCCACCGTCATGTACGGCGGCGCCGGCTACCTCACCCAGCAGATCTACTGCCTGTACGGGCACGTCGTGGACTGCCGCAGTTCCAACGCCCGGCACCTCAACGACCTGACCGCCTCGGCGTACTGCACGGTGGAGAACTGCCACGGCGACGGCGACGACGCCGGGGGCAACCCGTTCACCACCCACGGCCAGTACGAACACGACCTCGTCTTCACCGGCAACTCCGGCCTGATGGACATCGCCAACAGCGGTGGCCAGTGGGGCATCAGCGCCAAGCGGATCACCGTCCGCCGGCACGTCTGCTCCTGGTTCGTCGCCGGCACCAAGATCACGGATCTGACGCTGGAGGACGTCCGGGTCATCGCCCGCTCGACGTTCGACCCGGCCGGCACGCTCCAGATCAACGCCGACGGCGCGCAGCTGCGCGGCTGCTCGGCGAGGACGCTGAGCATCGCCCAGCGCTCGGCGCGCTCCCGCCGGCCCACCGTCGTCGCCGACTGCGAGTTCGACCAGCCCGCCGGCACCGTCGTCGTGCAGACCCCGGTCAGCAACCCGGTGCACTTCGTGCGCACCACCTTCCGGGGTCTGGACGGGGCGATCCTGCGCGGCTCCGGTCCGGTGCACCTCACCGACTGCACCCTCACCGGGTCGCCGGGGGCCGCCCCGCTGCTGGTCGGCGCGGCGGAGGTGGTGATCGACGGGGGCACCCTCACCGACACCGGCATCGAGCTGTCGGCCGTCCGCGACCAGCGCCTCGTCGTCGACGGCGGCGCGGTGCTGGCCGGCACCAACGCCCGCCGGGCGCTGCTGACCCGGGCCGCCGGCTCCGGGGCGGTCCGCGTCGAGCTGGGCGACTGCACCAGCGCCGCCGCCGACGCGGAAACCGCCCACGTACGCCTGGACACCGGCGTCAACCGGTACCGGGCCGTCGGCGCGCGGTTCACCGGCGGCCGGCTGGTGCTCGCCGACGCCGCCTTCGGCGCCGCCTCCACGCTGCTGCACACCCGCTGCGTCGAGGAAGGGGTCGCCCGCGAGCTGCCCGCCGAGTCCGCCCGCGTCACCACCGGCGACAACCTCACTCTCTGATCGCCCCGGCCCCTGAAAGAGGAGACACCCCCATGGACCGCTCCGAACCGACCTCCCGCCGCACGCTGCTGCGCGCCTCCGGGCTCGGCGGGCTCGCCCTCGCCGGGACCGCCCTCGCCCTCTCCCCCGCCACCGCCGCGGCCGCCGCCCCCGAGCCGGACAGCGCGGCGGCCCCGCTGGCCCCCGGCCACGACGCGGTCCTGCACGTCGGCACCGTCGCCGCCCTGCTCGATCTGATGCCCGACACCCTGCGCGACGGGCAGGTCGTGCACGTCGACGGACACTTCGCCGCCGGCGACGGCGGCGCCCGGCTGGTCCGCTGGGACGCGGCCAGCACGGCCGCCGGCAACGGCGGCACCGTCCTCGCGCCGAACGGCGACCGGCCGGGCCGCTGGCACCAGCTGCACGACGGCGTCGTCGAGTTCCGGCACTTCGGCATCTTCGACGCGAAGACCCCCGCCGACGCCGCCCTCGACGCCATGGTCGGCGACCCCACCGTGCACCGCATCGAGGCCCACTCCGACCTGCACTTCGTCAAGCGGCACCGGTTCACCCGCAGCGACCTGGTGCTCGACTTCGGCGGGCACACCATGTCCACCACCGGCATCGAGGACGCCGGCCGCGACGACCCGTTCGCCGCCGTGCTGTTCTTCCGCGGGAAGGTCACCGACGAGGTACGCACCCACACCCTGACCGAGGCCGTCCGGGAGGGCTGGGACTCCTTCCAGGTCGCCGACTCCTCCGCCTTCGCCGTCGGCCAGTGGTACGCCGTCGAGGTCAACCGGCTCGCCGGCACCTGGGAGCGGGAGCTGCAGAAGCTCGTCCAGGTCACCCAGATCGTCGACGGCACCCACATCCGGGTCAACTACAAGAACGGCTGGGAGCTGGCCCCCGGTCGCACCCTCACCTGGACCCGGGTCGAGCCGGTCAGCCGGGTGCACGTGCGCAACCTCGTCTTCACCGGCAACGGCGCCGACCAGTACACCGGCTCCCACCCGATCGCCTACGAGTACGCGGTGCACTGCGACGTCGCCGACGTCGACGCCACCGGCACCTTCTGGCCGGTGATCATGCGGCGCTGGTGCACGTACTTCCACACCGCCCGGTGCACCCTGAAGAACCCGACCTCGGTCACCTGGGGCGGCGCGGGCTACCTCACCCAGCAGATCTACTGCCTGTACGGGCACGTCGAGGACTGCCGCACCTCCAACGCCCGGCACCTCAACGACTGGACCGCCTCGGCGTACGGGTACGTCACCAACTGCCACGGCGACGGCGACGACCAGGGCCCGTTCGTCACCCACGGCCAGTACGAGCACGACCTGGTCTACACCGGCAACTCCGGGCTGATGACGTTCGCCAACTCGGGCGCGGCGTGGGGCTCGGCGGCGAAGCGGATCACCGTCCGCAAGCACGTCTGCTCCTGGTTCGTGGCCCGGGTGAAGGTGACCGACCTGACCCTGGAGGACGTCCAGGTCATCCGCAAGGCCGGGCTGGCCGGCTCCGGGATGATGTGGGTCAACGCCGACGGCGTGCAGCTACGCGGCTGCTCCGCCGACGACACGCTGATCATCTCCCAGCAGTCCACCCGGTCGCAGCGGCCCAACGTCATCGAGGACTGCGCGTTCACCCTGGCCACCGCCGGCACCGACGTGGTGCAGGCCAGCGTCACGACCCCGGTGCACCTGGTCCGCACCACGCTCCGCGGGATCAACGGGCACACCTTCAGCGGCCCCGGGCGGCTGCACCTGACCGACGTGACGTTCGTCGGCGCCCCGGACGCCGCGCCGGCCACCGTGCGCTCCGCCGACCTGCGCGTGTCCGGCGGGACCTTCACCGACACCGGCATCCGCCTCGCCGGCGCCAGCGACCAGCGGATCAGCGTCGGCGGCGGTGCGGTGGTCAGCGGAACGAACGCGGCGAGGGCGCTGCTGTCCCGCGCCGCGGCCACCGGCGTCGTGCGGTGGGAGCTGGGCGGCTATCTCAGCACCACCGGCGACGCGGGCACCGCGCACGTCGCCGTCGACGCCGGCACCAACCGGTACTCGGCCGTGGGGGCGCAGTTCACCGGCGGGCGGCTGCGGCTGGCCGACGCCGGCTTCGGCGAGGGTTCCCACCTGCACCACACCGGGTGCGTCGAGGAGGGCGTGGCCCGGGAACTGCCGGCCGCCTCGCCCCGCGTCCGCGACGCCGGGAACCTGACGGTCTGACCGCCCGAGGCCAGTGAGAGAAAGCGAGGAGCAGGTGGAACAGCAGGACCGGCCGGTGCGGCTCGCGCTGGTGGGCGCGGGCAACCGGGGCCAGACGTACGCCCGGTGGGTGGCCGCCGCCTCGGGACGGGCGCGGCTGGTCGCGGTCGCCGACCCGCGACCCCACCAACGAGGGTTGATCACCGCCGCCCACCCCGGCGCGGCGGAGTTCGCCGACTGGCGGGATCTGCTCGCGGCGGACCCGCCGGCGGACGCGGTCGTCGTGGCCACCCAGGACCGGATGCACGTGGAGCCGGCCGTCGCGTTCGCCAAGACCGGCCGGCACCTGCTGGTGGAGAAGCCACTGGCGCCGACCGCGGACCAGTGCCGCGAGATCGTCGAGGCGGTCCGCGCCACCGGCGTGCTGTTCGCGGTCTGCCACGTCCTGCGCTACACCCCGTACACCGACGTGGTGAAGCGGGTGGTGGACAGCGGGGTGCTGGGCGAGATCGTCAGCGTCCAGCACCTCGAACCGGTCGGCTGGTGGCACTACGCCCACTCCTACGTCCGCGGCCCGTGGCGGCGGGAGGACCTGGCCACCCCGATGCTGCTGGCCAAGTCCAGCCACGACCTGGACTGGCTCGGTTACGTCACCGGCCGGCGCATCGAGCGGGTCGCCAGCTTCGGCGGGCTGCGCCACTTCCGGCCCGACCAGGCTCCGGCCGGCGCTGCCGCGCGGTGCCTGGACTGCGCGGTCGAGCCGGGCTGCCCGTACTCGGCGCCGAAGCTGTACCTGCCGGTGCTGCGCGAGCGCGGGCCGATCTGGCCGGTCAGCGTGGTCACCGACGGCACCAATGAGGCCGCGCTGCTGGAGGCGCTGCGCACCGGCCCGTACGGGCGGTGCGTGTACGCCGGCGACAACGACGTCGTCGACCACCAGGTGGTGGCGATGGAGCTGACCGGCGGGGTCACCGCCACCTTCACCATGGCCGCCTTCACCGAACAGACCCACCGGCAGACCCAACTGTTCGGCACCCACGGCTTCCTCTCCGGCGACGGGGAGCGGGTCCGGGTGCACGACTTCCGCACCGACCGGATCGAGGTCCTCGACGCCGGCACGGTCGGCGGCTCCACCGCCGCCGACGACCACGGCGGCGGCGACACCGCGCTGATGGACGCCTTCGTCCGCGCCGTCGCCACCGGCGACGGCCAGCACATCCGGTCCGGGCTGGACGAGACCCTCGCCAGCCACCTCGCGGTCTTCGCCGCCGAGACGGCCCGGCACACCGGCACGGTCGTGACCGTGCCCGCGCACTGAACCACTCAGAGAGGAACGGACAGATGCGAGTTCGCAGGTACGCACCGGTCGCGGTCGCCGCGCTGGTGGCGGGGCTGCTCACCGCCTGCGGCGGCGGTGGCTCCGACGCCGGCGACGACAGGCAGAGCATCACCATGTGGATCTACCCGGTGATCCCCGACGAGGCCACCCACCGGGGCTTCTGGGACAAGCAGGTCGCCGCGTTCAGGGCCGACCACCCCGGCACCGACGTCAAGGTCGAGATCTTCCCGTGGGCCAAGCGGGAGGAGTCGCTGACCACCGCCATCGCCGGCGGCAAGGGCCCCGACGTCGTGTACCTGATCCCCGACCAGCTCGGCAAGTTCAACAAGATGATCGAGCCGGTGGACGAGTACCTGCCCGCCGACGCGAAGGCCGACTACCGGGAGAACGTGCGGGCCGCCGTCACCCTCGACGGCAGGATGCTCGGCGCGCCGATCCTGACCAGCAGCAACCCGCTGATGTGCAACGCGAAGGTGTTCGCCGCCGCCGGGATCACCGAGTACCCGAAGACGTGGGCCGACCTGCTGGCCCTCGCGCCGAGGTTCAAGGCCAAGGGCTTCGACGTCACCAACTACTACGCCGACCCGAGCGCCACGCTGAACCAGTCCTTCTACCCGCTGCTGTGGCAGGCCGGCGGGGACGTCTTCGGCGCCGACGGCAGGTCCGTGGCGTTCGACGGCCCCGCGGGCGTCAAGGCGTTGACCTTCCTCAAGCAGCTCGTCGACGGCGGTTACGTCGAGAAGGACCTGATCACCAGCATCCCCGCCTTCGAGCAGACCAACGTCGCCAAGAACAAGGTCGCCTGCACCTGGCAGCACGTCCCGGCCGACGTCGAGAAGTTCTGGGGCAAGGAGAACATCAAGATCTTCCCGCCGCTGAGCGACGCCCGGAGCGTCGGCTACGGCACCGTGGGCAGTCTCTCCATCCTCAAGGGCAGCAAGGCCAAGAAGGCCGCCGGCGAGTGGGTCTCCTTCGTCACCGCCCCGGCGGTCGCCTCCGCGTACGACACGGCGGGCGGCTACTTCTCGGCCAAGACGTCCGCCGGGTCGCTGTACCCGCAGGACCCGGTGAACACCGAGATGGAGAAGACCCTCGGCAGCACCACCGTCGGCGCGCTCAACGAGAAGAGCCGCGAGGTGATGGGCGTGCTCGCCCCCGAGATCCAGGCCGCGCTGATCGGCAAGAAGACCCCCGAGCAGGCGCTCGCCGACGCGGCCAAGGCCGCCCAGGCGCTGCTCTGACCCCCCACCGGCCCGCCGCCGCGCGGCGGCGGGCCGGGCACCACCGCACCGGCCGCGTCGGCCGATGCCGAACCTGCGAAGAGGATGGCGAGATGGCCGTACCTGCTCAGCTGCCGGCCCCGCGGGCCCGGCGGGTGATCGCCCGGCGCGAGGCACGATGGGGTCTGCTCTTCGTCCTCCCCGCGTTCCTGCTGTTCCTGGCGTTCCGTTTCGGCCCGGCGCTCGCGGGACTGCTGCTCGGATTCATGGACTACACGATCGGCGGCGACGCCGAGTGGACCGGGCTGGAGAACGCCCGGCGGCTGGCCGACGACCCGGTCTTCTGGCAGTCGCTGCGGATCACCGCCGTCTACACCCTGCTGT
The DNA here is from genome assembly GCF_039871625.1 of Micromonospora sp. B11E3. Taxonomy (NCBI): domain Bacteria; kingdom Bacillati; phylum Actinomycetota; class Actinomycetes; order Micromonosporales; family Micromonosporaceae; genus Micromonospora; species Micromonospora sp. B11E3. The sequence goes on from NZ_JBDPMC010000028.1 coordinate 28,907, forward strand.
ACGTACCACTGACCGTGGCCGCCTCGGTCGGGCTGGCGCTGCTGGTCCGGCGCGCCTTCCGCGGCGTCGGCTTCTTCCGGTCGGTGTTCTTCCTGCCGGTGGTCACCAGCCTGGTGCTGGTCGCCACGATCTTCTCCTGGGTGTTCTCCTCCGGCGGCCCCTGGGCGCGGGTCCTCGGCTGGGTCGGCCTGCCCGACGACTCCTGGCTGGCCTCCAGCACCCTGGTGCTGCCGGCACTCGCCCTGGTCGGCGTATGGTCGCACTTCGGGTACGGCATGCTGATCGTGCTGGCCCGCCTCCAGGACCTGCCGCGCGAGCAGGAGGAGGCCGCGCTCACCGACGGCGCCGGCCCGTGGGCGCGGTTCCGCTGGATCGTGCTGCCCCAGCTCAAGCCGGTGCTGTTCTTCCTGCTGGTGATCGAGACGACCGCCTCGTTCCAGGTCTTCGACCTGGTGTACGCGATGACCGGCGGCGGCCCGGCCCGCGCCAGCTACACCCTCGTCATGGCCCTGTACGACCAGGGCTTCAAGTACTTCGACCTCGGCTACGCCAGCGCGATCGGGGTGGCCCTGTTCGCGATGACCCTGGTCGTCGCGCTGATCCAGCGGCTGGCCCTCGGGAGGGACAAGTGACCGCCACGACCACCGCACCCGCACCCGCACCCACCACGGCACCCCGGGCCCGCCGGCGGCGCTCGTACCGGGCGTTGCAGCCCGGGCCGGGCGGCACCGTGCTGCGGTACGTGCTGCTCACCGTCGCCAGCATCGTCACCCTGTTCCCGTTCTACGCGATGGTGGTGCTGAGCCTGAAGCCCGCCGCCGCCGTCGAGTTCCCCGGCAGCCTGCTGCCCTGGCCGGTCGAGTTCGACGCGTACGCCACCGTGCTCGACTCGCGGAGCATCCTGCGGTGGCTGCTGAACACCACGATCTACTCGGTGGTCAGCGTCGTCGCGGTGCTGCTGCTCGCCGCGCTGGCCGGATACGCGTTCGCGAAGAAGCGCTTCCCCGGCCGGGAGGCGATGTTCTGGTCGTTCCTGGCGATGGTCATGGTCCCCTACCACGTCACCCTCATCCCCACCTTCATCCTCATCGCGAAGGTCGGCGGGGTCGACACGTACTGGGGGTTGATCCTGCCGACGCTCGCCAACGCGCAGGCGGTGTTCCTCATGCGGCAGTTCATCCAGGGGCTGCCCGACGAGCTGTTCGAGGCGGCGAAGATCGACGGCGCGTCGGAGTGGCGGATGTTCGTGCGGATCGTGCTGCCGCTGTGCAAGCCGATCCTGGCCACCCTCGGCGTGTTCGTCTTCCTGTGGCACTGGAACGACCTGCTCTGGCCGCTGATCATCGGGCAGAGCGGGGACATGCGCACCCTCACCGTCGGCATCGCCTCCCTGCAGCAGGAGCAGGTGCCGCTCAACGTCATGCTCGCCGGCTCGGTCGTCGCGTTCGTGCCGATCTTCGCCGCCTACCTCGTGGGCCAGCGGTACTTCACCGAGGGCGTCACGATGTCCGGAATCAAGGGGTAAGAAGAACGTGTTCAAGAGTGAGTCCGAGTTGGAGGACCGGCTGGCCCGGCCGTCGGCGGCGCTCGTCGCCGACCTGGCCGGCGGCGCCGGCGACCTGGTCGTGCTCGGCGCCGGAGGCAAGATGGGCCCGTCGCTGTGCCGGCTGGCCCGCCGGGGGCTCGACGCCGCCGGCCGCGGCGGCGACCGGGTGTACGCCGTGTCGCGCTGGTCGGACCGGTCGGCGGCCGACGCGCTGGCCGCCGACGGGGTGGAGCCGGTGCCGTTCGACCTGCTCGGCGACGGCGACCTGGCCGGGCTGCCCGACGCCGCCGACGTGGTGTTCATGGTGGGCGCGAAGTTCGGCACCGCCAGCGCCCCCTACCTGGCCTGGATGGTCAACACGGTGCTGCCCGCAGCGGTGGCCCGCCGCTACCCGGCCGCCCGGATCGCCGCGTTCTCCACCGGCAACGTGTACCCGATGGTGCCGGTGACCTCGGGTGGCTGCGTGGAGACCGACCCGCCCGGCCCGGTCGGCGACTACGCGATGAGCTGCCTCGGCCGGGAGCAGGTCTTCGCGCACGCCGCCGCCACCCGGGGCACCCCGGTCGCGGTGATCCGGCTCAACTACGCGGTCGACCTGCGCTACGGGGTGCTCGCCGACATCGGTCAGGCGGTGCTGGCCGGCGAGCCGGTCGACGTCACCACCGGCCACGTCAACGTGGTCTGGCAGGGCTACGCCAACGAGGTGGCGCTGCGGTCGCTGGAGCACGCCTCTCCGGACGTTCTCACCCTGAACCTGACCGGCCCGGAGACCGCCCCGGTGCGCCGGATCGCCGCCCGGATGGGCGAGCGCCTGGGCAAGCCGGTGACCTACGCCGGCAGCGAGGCGCCGACCGCGCTGCTCAACGACGCGACCCGCTGCCACGCGCTGTTCGGCTACCCGGACGTACCACTGGGCACCCTGGTCGACTGGCAGGCCGACTGGCTGACCGCCGGCCTGCCCACCTCGGGCAAGCCCACCAAGTTCGCCGTCCGTGACGGAAGGTTCTGACATGTCCCTGGACCTGCTGCGCGACGGGACCGTCATCCCCGCGCACCCGCTCGCGCTGTCCGCCGACCGCCGCCTGGACGAGCGGAGGCAGCGGGCGCTGACCCGCTACTACCTGGCCGCCGGGGCCGGTGGGATCGCCGTCGGCGTGCACACCACCCAGTTCGCCATCCGCGAGGCGGGGCTGCTGCGGCCGGTGCTCGCCCTGGCCGCCGAGACCGTCGACGCCGAGGCTGGCCGACCGGTGGTCAAGATCGCCGGGGCCTGCGGCGGCACCGCCCAGGCCGTCGCCGAGGCCGAACTGGCCGCCTCGCTGGGTTACCACGCCGTGCTGCTGTCCCCCGTCGTGCCCGGCGCCGACGAGGCGTACCTGCTGGACCGGGCGCGGGCGGTCGGCGAGGTGCTGCCGCTGATCGGCTTCTACCTCCAGCCGGCCATCGGGGGCCCACGCCTGTCGACGGCGTTCTGGCGGGCGTTCGCCGACCTGCCGTCGGTGGTCGCGGTGAAGCTCGCCCCGTTCGACCGGTACCGCACCCTGGAGGCGGTGTACGGCATCGCCGCCGCCGACCGGGCCGCCGAGGTGGCGCTGTACACCGGCAACGACGACCACATCCTCGGCGACCTGCTCGGCGATTTCGCCGGCCGCCGGTTCGTCGGTGGCCTGCTCGGCCAGTGGGCGGTGTGGACCCGCGCGGCGGTGGCGATGCTCGACCGCGTACGAGCCGCCCGGTCGGGCGATCCGGCGGCGCTGGCGGAGCTGACCGCCCGCGCGGCGGCGGTCACGGACGCGAACGCGGCGGTGTTCGACGCCGCGAACGGGTTCCACGGCTGCATCGCCGGGGTGCACGAGGTGCTGCGCCGGCAGGGGCTGCTCGACGGGGTGTGGTGCCTCGACCCGGCCGAAGGGCTGTCGCCCGGTCAGGCCGAGGAGCTGACCCGGGTGACCACCGCCTATCCGTGGCTGACGGACGACGACTTCGTCGCGGAGCATCGCGATGACTGGCTCCGGTGAGCCGCCACCCGGGGCCGGCGGAAACGGGCCGCCGGTGACCACGCCATCCGGCGGACGCCGTCCGGTCACCGTGGTGTCCGTATCCGCCGCCCTGCGCGCCCAGTTCTTTCCGGACCGGATCGGCGACCGGCTGACCACGATCACCGACGCCGCGCTGGTCGACGACCACGCGGCACTCACCCGTACCGGCCTGGAGCCGCGGCTGGCCCGGGCAGAGGTGCTGGTGACCTCCTGGGGTGTCCCTCGGCTCGACGCGGCCCTGCTGGACCGCGCCCCGGCGCTCCGGCTGGTCGCGCACACCGGCGCCTCCGTCAAGCCGTTCGTGACCCCCGAGCTGTTCGCCCGTGGCATCACGGTCACCCAGGCGGGGGAGGGCATGGCCCGGTCGGTCGCCGAGGTCGCCCTCGCGTTCACCCTGGCCCTGCTGCACCAGACGCCCCGCTTCGACCACGCGCTCCACAGCGGCACGAGCTGGAGCCAGGCGGAACAGGCGCCACCCCGGCACGAGATCCTCGGCTGCCCGGTCGGCGTCGTCGGCGCGTCCCGCACCGGGCGGGCGTACCTGGAACTGGTCCGCGCCCTGGGCGCGGAGGTCAGCGTGTACGACCCGACCCTCACCGCGTCGGACGCCGCCGCGCTCGGTGCCCGGCTGGTCAGCCTGGACGAGCTGCTCGCCCGCAGCCGCGTCGTCGCGCTGCACGCGCCGACCCTGCCGGAAACCCGGCACCTGCTCGGCGCCCGCGAGCTGGCGCTGCTGCCCGACGGCGCCGGGCTGGTCAACACCGCCCGGTCCTGGCTGGTCGACGAGGCGGCGCTCGTCGCGGAGCTGTCCCGCGGCCGGATCGACGCCGCGCTGGACGTCTACGACGACGAGCCGCTACCCACCGGCCACCCGCTACGGGCGCTGCCCAACGTGCTGCTCACCCCGCACCAGGCCGCCGGCACCGTGCAGGGCCGCCGGCGGCAGGGCGAGATCGTCGTCGACGAGATCGCCCGGTACGTGGCCGGCCGGCCCCTCGCCCACACGGTGACGCCGGAGATGCTCGCCAGGACGGGCTGACGGCCATCCCCCGCACGCGATCGATCTGGGGCCCGCTGGCGGCCCCCACCCCATCGGAGAGGACATCATGAGGTTCATGCGGATCGGCCCGGTCGGTGCCGAACGGCCGGTGCTGTTCGACGGCACCAGCTACTTCGACCTGAGCGGAGTCACCGCCGACATCGACGCCGCGTTCCTCGCCGCGGACCCGGTCGAACGGGTCCGGGCGGCCGGGCCGCTGCCCGAAGTCGACGTGACCGGGGAGCGGATCGGCGCCCCGATCGCCCGGCCGGGTGCGGTGCTCTGCATCGGACAGAACTACGCGGCGCACGCCGCCGAGTCCGGGGTGGCCCCGCCCCAGCGGCCGATCCTGTTCCACAAGTCGCCGAACACCGTGGTCGGCCCGTACGACGATGTGCTGATCCCGCGCGGTTCGACGAAGACCGACTGGGAGGTCGAGCTGGCCGTGGTGATCGGGAAGCGGGCCCGCTATCTCGACTCCCCCGCCGAGGCCCTCGCCCACGTGGCGGGGTACGCGGTCACCAACGACGTGTCCGAACGGGACTACCAGTTCGCCGACCCCGGCGGCCAGTGGTCCAAGGGCAAGTCGTGCGAGACCTTCAACCCGCTCGGCCCGTGGCTGGTCACGCCGGACGAGGTGGGCGACCCGCAGGCGCTTCGGCTGCGCTCGTGGGTCAACGGCGAGCCGCGGCAGGACTCCCGCACCGCCGACATGATCTTCGACGTGGCGTACCTGATCTGGCACCTGTCCCAGTTCACCGTGCTCGAGCCGGGTGACGTCCTGAACACCGGCACCCCGCAGGGGGTGGCGCTGTCCGGCCGGTTCCCCTATTTGGCGGCCGGCGACGTGATGGAGGTGGAGATCGACGGGCTCGGCCGGCAGCGCAACCTGCTCGCCCCGGCGTGACGGCCCCGGTCGAGTTCCGCCCGGCCACGCCGGCGGACGTACCGTCGCTCCACGCCACCTGGGACGAGGCGTTCACCGACGCGCACGTGACGCAGCTCTACGCCCACGACCCCGGCCGCCTCCCGCGCACCTTCGTGGCGGTGGAGGCAGGCACGGTCGTCGCCGCCGTCTACTACCTGCCCCGCCGGGTACGCAACGCCGCCGGCGGCGTCGACCTGGTCGGCGGCGTCGCCAACGTGGCCACCCGGGTGCGGGCGCGGGGTCGCGGTCACGTCCGCCGCCTGCTCGACCTGGCCCTCACGGCGATGGCCGCGGACGGCTGCGCCTGGTCGTTGCTGTTCACCGGCGCACCCGGCGTCTACCTCTCCAGCGGCTACCGCCCGTTCACCCTGCACCACCGCAGCGGCCGACCGGCGGCAGCCGCCCCTCCGCCGCCGGGCTGGACCGTCCAGGCGGGGTCCGAGGTGGACTGGGCGGAGCTCGCCCCGGTGCACGCGGCGTTCAACGCCCACCGGCCGCTCAGCACGGTGCGGGACGCCGCCGACTGGGAGCGGCGGGTGCCGGTGTGGTACGCCCCGCCCACCCGGACGCTGGTCGCCCGGCACGACGGCCGGACAGCGGGTTACCTGGTCGCGCAGTGGTCTCCCGAGCACGTCCGGGTGCTCGAGGTCGCGGCCTGGCCGGACCGGCCGGATGCCCTTCGCGCCCTGTTCGGCGCGGTCGCCCGAACCGCCGCCGACCGCGGCGTACGGCACTGCACGGCCCGGCTGCCCGCCGACCCGGAGATCGAGGCGGCGCTGCCGAGCCTCCTGACCGACCCGGTGACGGAGGCCGACGCCACCGGCATGGTCCGGCCGGTCCACGCGGCGCCCGACCACCTGGCCGCGATCACCGGGGCACCCGGCGCCTTCCACTGGCCGGCCGACTACCTGTGAGCGGTGCACCGGAAGGAGTCCGATGACTCTCCTGGAGCAGGTCACCCCGCCGGTCGCCGGGCACGGGGAAGGGCCGGTGTGGTGCCCCGCCGACCAGCGGGTGCGTTGGGTCGACATGCTGGTCGGCGACGTCCTGGCTCTGGACCCGGTCACCGGGCAGATCAGCCGCCGGCACGTCGCTCCGTTGGTCGCGGCCGTGCGCCCGCGCTGCGACGGTGGACTGGTCGCGGCCGTCGAGCGGGGCTTCGCGCTGCTGAGGGGCGACTCGGTGGAGCTGCTGCCCGAGATCTGGTCGGATCCGTCGGTCCGGATGAACGACGGTGGGTGCGACCCGCTCGGGCGCTTCTACTGCGGCTCCATGGCCTACGACGCCGCGCCGGGTCGGGCCGCGCTGCACCGGCTCGACCCCGGCGGTTCGGTCGAGACCGTACTCACCGGGCTCACCGTCTCCAACGGCCTGGCCTGGACGCGGGACGGCCGGACCGCCTGGTACGTCGACTCGGCCACCCACCGGGTGGACACCTTCGCCTTCGACCTGGCCACCGGCGAGTTGCATGACCGACGGCCAGCCGTGGCGGTGCCTCCTGACGCGGGCACGCCGGACGGACTGTGCCTTGACGTCGAGGGCGGTGTCTGGGTCGCGCTGTGGGACGGGGGCGCCGTCCACCGGTACGCGCCGGACGGCCGTCTCACCGCCGTCGTGGAGTTGCCGGTCCGACGCCCGACCGCGTGCGCATTCGGCGGCCCGGACCACGCCGACCTCTACGTCACGACCTCCCGCCTGGGCCTGCCGCCCGAGGACCGCTCCCCCGCGGGGGCTCTGTTCCGGATTCGACCAGAGGTGCCCGGGTTCCCCGATCACACCTTCGCGGGCTGACCGCGCCGACGGGTCGATGCCGGTCGTCACGGCCAGTGCCCCACCGATCCCGCTCGTCCGCGCTCAGTCCCTCTCGAAGACCAGCGTTCCGCCGATCCAGGTCTGCACGACGGTCAGGGCGGCCAGCTCCGTCGGCTCGGTCTCCAACGGGTCCGCATCCAGGATGACGAAGTCGGCGAACTTGCCCACCTCGAGCGAGCCGACCCGGTCCTCCCAGCCGATCGAGAACGCCGCCCACTCGGTGTACATCCGCAGCGCCTCCTCGGTCGTGACCGCCTCCTGGGCGGCCAGCACGTCGCCGTCGTTGGTACGCCGGGTGACCGCGGCCTGCATCGCCGGGAACGGGTCGTGCTGGTCCTCGGTGATGCCGATCGCGTCGGAGTTGCCCGGGATCGGCAGGCCGTGGTCGATCAGCGTGCGGAACGGCATCACGGTCCCGATCCGTTCGCTGCCCAGGTGCGCGACGTATCCGGCCGCGGTGGTCAGGAGGAAGGCCGGCTGCGGAACGGGGACGACTCCGGAGGCTGCCAGCCGCTTGATCCGTTCGCCGGTCATGAACATGTTGCCCGCGTGCTCGATGCGGTGCCGGGCGACCCCGTGCCGCTCGGCCGGCAGTGCCAACGCGCCGTCGAGAGCCTGGTCCAGGGCGCGGTCGCCGATCGCGTGCATGGCGATCTGCAGGCCCGCCTCGTCCGCGGTGGCGACCAGGGCGACGACCTCCTCGTCGGTGAACGCGAGCTCGCCGCGGTAGCCGGGCTGGCCGGGGTAGTCCTGGTGGAGGGCGGCCGCGCCCGCGGTGAGCCCGCCGTCGAGGAAGACCTTGAAACCGACCATCGCGAGATGGTCCGGATCGAGGGCGTCGATACGCTCCCTGGTACGGCCGGCGCGCACGTCCTCGGCCGACACCACGGCCTCCAGCTTCGGGTACAGCGCGGCGCGCAGCACCAGCTCACGGTCGGCGGCGACGGAGGCGATCGCCTCCAGCCCCTCGCGGTGCAGCGGGATGTCGCCGAGGGTGGTGACGCCGACGGCGAGGTACCGGTCCTGCACCCGCTTGATCGCCGCCGCGAGCTCCTCGACCGGCGGCTGCGGGCCGCCGAGCGGCTCGAACATGTCGTAGGTGCGGCCGGTGGCGACGCCGGTGGCCGGGTCGCGCTCGATCCGTCCGCCGGGCGCGTCCGGGGTGTCGTCGTCGACGCCCAGCAGCTCCAGGGCCAGGGAGTTGAAGACGTTGAGGTGGTAGCTCGCCCGGTACATCACCGGGTGGGTGGTGCTGACCCGGTCCAGGTCGTACCGGTCGGGATAGCGCCCCTCGGCGAGCTTGAGATTCTGGTAGTGCTCCCCCTGACCGAGGATCCACTCGCCGGCGGTCGTGGAACCGGCGCGCTCCGCGAGCACCGAGACCATCTCCTCGATGCTCGACACGCGGGACGAGCGGCAGTCGACGGCGAGCTCCCAGGAAAAGGCGAGCAGCTCCAGGTGGGAGTGGCAGTCGACCAGTCCGGGGAGCACCGCCGCACCGGCCAGGTCGACGACCCGCGCCCCTGCGGCGCCCGCGAGGATCTCCTCCGTCGTCCCGATCGCCGTGATCCGGCCGCCCTCGGCGCGAAACGCCTCCGCGACGGTTCCGGCGCGGTCCATCGTGTGGACCCGGCCGCCGACGAAGCACACTGTCTCTGTTGGCACTGCTCTACCTCTTTCTGGGCATGGTTGCGAAGCCGCCGTCGGGAGAGGGGGCCGACGGTGGCGAGTCAGGGAGTGTGCGTCAGCGGACGGCAGGCATCTGCACGGTCTTGGTTTCCAGGTACTCCTCGACGCCGAGGCGTCCCCGCTCCCGTCCAAGGCCACTGCCGCGCATGCCACCGAAGGGCAGGGCGGGCTCGCTGACCAGCGGAGCGTTGACGCCGACGGAGCCAGCCCTGAGCTTCCGGGCGACCGCGGTCGCGGCGGCCTGGTCACCGCCGAACACGTACGCCGCAAGGCCGTACTCGGTCGCATTGGCCAACCGGACCGCCTCGTCGACGTCGGCGCAGCGGATGACGCTGAGCACCGGACCGAAGAACTCCTCGCCGAGTACGGCGGGCTGGCTCTTTCCCTCGGCGGTCAGCAGCGTCGGCGCCAGGAACGCGCTCGCCTCGTTCTCGGCGGTCCGGGTGCCACCCGCGACGACGGTCGCGCCGCCCGTCACGGCCTCGGCCAACTGCGCCTCGATCCGTCCGACGGCGGCGTGGTCGATGAGCGGGCCCATCGTGGTCGCCGGGTCGCGCGGGTCGCCGAGGACGATCTGGTCGACCGCCGCGGCGAGTTCGGCGACCAGGTCGCCGGCCTTCGACTCGACGACGTACACCCGGTTGGCGGCCATGCACGCCTGCCCGGAGTTGAGGAATCGCGCCCGAACCAGGTCCCGCGCGGTCCGGACGACGTCCGCGTCGGGTAGCACCACCGCGGCCGCGTTGCCGCCCAACTCGAGAAGGACCCGCTTGATCGACGCCGCGGCCTTGCGCATGACGAGTTCGCCCACCCTGCGCGAGCCGGTGAAACTGATGCACGCGACCTCGGGGGCGTCCAGCAGGACGTCGCTGACCCGCTGCGGATCGCCGGCGACGACGACGTTCAGGACACCGGACGGGAGACCCGCCTCCTCGAAGCAGCGCGCGATGGCCAGCGCGGTGAGCGGCGTCTGCGGGGCCGGCTTCAGTACGACCGTGCAGCCGGCCGCGAGCGCGGCGCCGACCTTGCAGGCCACCATGAACGCCGGGAAGTTCCACGGCGTGATCGCCAGGACCACCCCGATCGGCTCGTGCAGCACGAGGGCGTCGCGGCCGGGCGCGACGTCGGCCCAGGCCTCGCCGGGAAGCCGCAGCGTCTCGTGGCTGAACCACTCGAAGAAGCGAACCGTGTTGCGGGCCTCGCCGACCGCCTCGGCCAGCGGCTTGCCGGTCTCCGCGCTGATCAGCTCGCCGATGGCCTCGACCCGCTCCCCCAGCAGGTCGGTCGCGCGGCGGAGAACCTCGAAGCGCTGCCAGCCGGTCGCCGACGACCACCCGTCGAGGGCGGCCGCCGCCGCGGCGACCGCCGCGGCGGCCTGGTCGGCGTCGGCGTCGGCGACCGTGCAGATCGTGGCCCCGGTGGCCGGTTCGTGGACCGCGAACGTGTCCGGGGAGGTCACCCAGGTGCCGCCGATCCACGAGCCCGGCCTGCCGCCCACGAGTCGTGCGACCAGGTCGGCCGGCCGGCTGCTCATCGCGCGCCCTCGGCGCCGCAGGCGGCGTACTCGTCCTCGCCGACCTCTCCGGTCCACTCGACGTCACCGAAGTGGAGCACCAACTGCACCAGCTGGGCGGACGCGGTGGCGCCGTGCCAGTGTTCGACGCCCGGCTCGGTCCAGACGACGTCGCCCGGACGCATCACCACCACCTCGCCGCCGCGCTCCTGGATCCAGCCCTCGCCGGAGACGGTGTAGAGCATCTGGCCGCCCGGGTGCCGGTGCCAGTGGGTGCGCGAGCCGGGCGCGAAGAACATGTTGAGGGCGCGGGTCCCGCCGTCGGCCAGAACGATGTCCGACCAGACCTGTCCGGTCGTGGTCGCCGACCGCATGGCCGACACCCGGTCCCCCGGAATGCCTCGTCCGATGATCATCATGCTCCTTCGGTTCGTGGGGTCGGCTCAGTCGGTGGTACGGCGGACGTCGGCCAGCACGCGGTTGCTCGCGTTGTAGCCGGTGACGCCGCTCATGAAGTTGCCCGGCCAGTTGCCGACGCCGGTCAGGTAGAGCCCCTCGACCGGGGTCCGGTAGTCGGCGCAGCCAGGGATCGGGCGCGAGTCGAAGATGTGTCCGGGCACGATGTCGCCGTGGGCGCCGTTGCCCTCGACGAGGGCGAACTCGCGCTCGAGGTCCAGCGGCGAGTAGACGTGTACGCCGGCGAGGACATCGGACAGGTTCGGGATGTGCTGCTCCAACGTGCTGACCACGGCCTTGCCCAGGTCGTCGCGCTGCTCGTCCCAGGTGCCCTCGGCCAGGTGATAGGGGACGCCGCGGACGCTGATGCTGACGAAGTGGCAGCCCGGCGGGGTCAGCGAGGGGTCGTGCGCCGAGTCGATCATCGCGGTGACGGTCGGTCGCTTGCTCCAGCGCCCGAGCACCGCCTCGTTGTAGGCGTTCTGGAGCACGTCGATGCTGGCCGCGATCCGGAAGTTGGTGCCGAGGAAGAGGCGATTCTCCTCCTCGTCCCGCGCGGCGGCGAACCGCGGGGTGCCGTCGAGCGCGAGGTGGACCTTGGCGGAGGTGCCCTTCATGCTGACCGTCTTGGCGAGGTCGTAGAGGTCCTCCCCGATGTCCTCGGGCCCGACCAGCCTGGTCAGGGTCAGCTTCGGGTTCGCGTTGGAGACGACCCGGGAAGCGCGGAACTCGCGCCCGTCGGTGAGGACGACACCGACGACCCGCTGGTCCTCGCAGAGGATGCGCTCGACCTCCGCGCCGGTGAGGATCGTGGCTCCGTGGGCGCGGGCGGACTCCGCCATCGCGCCGGTCACGGCGCCGATGCCGCCCAGCGGCGCGGCGTTGCGCATCATCAGCTCGTTGTCGTCGTGGCTGCCGACGCCGCGCAGCGACTCCTCCCACAGCGGGCGCTGAAGCAGCAGGTAGCCGCTGCCCGGTGTCCGCGGGCCGACGAAGTTGGTCGCGACCGCGGTGCCGGCGAAGAACGCCTGCAGCTGCGGCGACGAGAGCCGCTCCTCGAGGATGTCCGCGACCGGACCGAACATGATCGACTCGAAGTCGCGGCGCTGGCGCGGCGTGGTGAAACGCGCGGCCACCTCGGCGAACGACGGCGGCGGGTCGTAGAAGGAGACCTTCATCTGCCGGGCCACCGAGGCGTACAGCCCGATGACCGAGGCGTAGCCGTCGAGGTCGGCGTCCCCGTGCGCGAACTGCTCCATGACCGCCCGGCGCTTGGCCCGGTCCGGCCAGGCCGGCAGGGCCCGGCCGTCCTCGAAGAGGGTCAGGGATCCGAGCGGCGGGTGGGCGAAGCGGAGCCCGTACTTCTCCAGCTCGAGCTCCTGGGCGATACGCGGGTCGAGGCTGTGGCTCGCGTTGGCCACGCTGCTCCCGCGGTAGCCCGGGAAGATCTCTTCGGTGACGCAGGTGCCACCGACGACGTCACGGCGCTCCAGGGCGAGCACCTTCAACCCCGCCCGAGCCAGGTACCCGGTGGCCACCAGGCCGCTGTGCCCGGTCCCGACGACGATCACGTCGTACGCCTGCTCCATCCGCTTCCTCTCGTTCCGTCGCCATTGCAGGGTCAGCCCAGCGGGCTGATACGTCGCGCCGAGATGCGCCATCCCGCGTCGGTGCGGGTCACGGTGTCGCGGTAGATCGCGGCGGTGACCTGCCCGCCCGCCCGCAGGGCGAGAGCCTTGCTGTGGCACTCGGCGGTGTCGTCGTCGACGGCGTCCACCACCACGTTCGTGATGTGGTGGCTGACCGCTGGCGTCGTGATCGCCGTGAAGGCCGCGATCACCTCGTCGAGCCCGCTGGCCGTGAGGCGGCCCGGGTTGTCGAAGGAGATCCCGGGCGCGAAGACCTCTCCGAGCCGGTCGTACTCGTGGGTGTCGAGGATGTAGGCGACCCGGTTGAGGACGTCCTCGATCGCTCGGGTGTCGGCCGGGGCCACGGGTTGGTTGGTCACTGGACTCCTTCGAATCTTCCATACAGTGGAAGCCTGACTTCCGTGCCATAGGATGCCTCCGAATCCGAGCACGGTCAAGCGCTGCCGTGGCCTCCGCGAGAGCGGTCGGAAGAAGATCCCGAAGGAGACCTGGAATGACGACGTGCGAGCAGACCCGTGCCGACCGGACCTGGGTCGACGAGGCGATCCGCCGCGTCGAGGCCGATGCCAACCGCAGTTCCGACACCCACCTGTTGGCCTTCGACCTGCCCGGACGGCACGGCATCGACCTCTACCTGAAGGACGAGTCCTCGCACCCGACCGGAAGCCTCAAGCACCGGCTCGCCCGCTCGCTCTTCCTGTACGCGCTGTGCAACGGCTGGATCGGCCCGACCACCACGGTGGTCGAGGCCTCCAGCGGCTCGACCGCGGTCTCCGAGGCATACTTCGCCCGCCTGCTGGGCCTGCCCTTCATCGCCGTCGTCCCGGCCACGACCAGCCCGGCCAAGGTCGAACTCATCGAGTGGCACGGCGGGCGCTGCGAGGTGGTGGCCCATCCGGGACAGGTGTACGACGAGGCCCGGCGTCTCGCCACCGAACTCGGCGGCCACTACCTCGACCAGTTCACCTACGCCGAGCGAGCCACCGACTGGCGCGGCAACAACAACATCGCCGAGTCGATCTTCGAGCAGATGTCCGGCGAGGCGCACCCGGTCCCGGCCTGGATCGTCGCCAGCGCCGGAACCGGCGGCACGGCGGCGACCATCGGCCGCTACCTCCGTTACCGGCGGCACCCCACCCGGCTGCTGGTGCCGGATCCCGAGAACTCGGTCTTCCTCGACGCCTGGCGCCTCGGCGACCGCGGACTGCGGTCGGCCGAAGGCTCCCGGATCGAGGGGATCGGCCGCCCCCGGGTCGAGCCGTCCTTCGTGCCCGAGGTGATCGACGAGATGGTCCGCGTGCCGGACGCGGCGTCGGTCGCGACGATGCTGTGGACCTCGCGCCGCCTGGGCCGCCGGGTCGGACCCTCGACCGGGACGAGCATGTGGGCGACCCTCCGCCTGATCGCCCGACTGGAGCGTGGCGGCGAGCGGGGCAGCGTCGTGAGCCTGATCTGCGACGGCGGCGAACGCTACGCCTCGACGTACTACGACGCGTCCTGGCGTGCGTGCCAGGGCATCGACGTGGCGCCGTACCTCGCGGTACTGGACGAATACGAACGTTCGGGGTCACTCGCCGGCGTGATCGCAGGAACGCCTGGCTGCGGCTCTTGACAGGTCGCCACCCAGGCCACCAGCATCTGCAATGGAAGTCACACTTCCATTGTATGGAAGAGCAACCGAGGTGGTTCATTCGCTCGACCGGCCGCCCAGACCAAGAAGGAACCCTAATGCGAACAACTCTCGACGTGACCAGGGGCCGGCGTCGCGCCGGCGCCGTGCTGGCCGCGGTCGTCGTGGCCCTGGGCAGCCTCACGGCCTGCTCGGGCGGTGGCGACGAGAAGGGGTCGATCACGTACGCCGGATTCGGCGGCACCTACGAGGAGGCCGTCAAGGCGGCGCTGTTCGACCCGTACTCGAAGGAAACCGACGTCAAGGTCCTCTACGACAGCAGCGGCTCCGACGTCGCCAAGCTGGTGCAGATGTCCAAGTCCGGGTCGATGACCCTCGACCTGATCGACGCCGAGGACTCCTCGCTCGCCCAGTTCATGGCCGCCGGCATTCTCCAGCCGATCGACACCAAGGGCCTCGACGGGTTCGCCGACCCGAGCGCGGTCACCGAGTACTCGGTGCCGTGGTACACGTTCTCCCGCAACCTGTTCTGGAACAAGGACGAGGTAGCCGGTGGCCTCGACTCCTGGGCCGACCTGTTCGACACGAAGGGCATCCCGGGCAAGCGCGGCATGGTGGCGCTGCCCTGGGGCATCCTCGAGGGCGCCCTGATCGCCGACGGCGTCCCGGTCGACCAGCTCTATCCGCTCGACCTGGACCGCGCCTTCGCCAAGCTCGACACCATCCGCAACGACACCGTCTTCTTCCCCTCCAACGGTGACCTGCAGAACGCGATCTCGCAGGGCGAGATCGCGATGGGCTACGGGAACCTCGCGCGGATCAAGAGCATCGCCAAGAGCGGCGCGGTGCCGCTGGACTACACCTGGGAGGGCGCCGTCCTCTCCGTTCAGCAGCTCGTCATCCCCAAGGGCGCGCCGGACGGGCCGGACGCCCTCAACGCGATCAAGTACTCGTTGAAGCCCGAGGTCCAGAAGGCGATCATGGACAAGCTCGGTTACACGCCCTCGCAGAAGTCGGTGCTCGACGGCCTCGACGCCAAGACCCGCGCCGACCTTCCCGGCACCGAGGAGACCGCCAGCGACGAGACCTTCCGCATCGACGTGGACTGGTGGGCCAAGAACGGCGCGGACGCGCTCAAGCGCTGGCAGGACTGGCAGCACGCGTGACCACCACTCCGACAGCCCCGGACGCGGGCCTCTCGCGGCCGGCCCCCCGTACCCCGGGGGGCCGGCGGCGCCGCCCGCGCGGCTGGGACCTCAGCGGGATTCCCGCGGTCCTGGTCGTGACCCTGGTCTTCGTGCTCCCCGTCGCGATCCTCTGCCTGCGCAGCGTGACGGAGCCGACCTTCGGCCTGGAGAACTTCACCCGGCTCCTCGGGCACTCCGGCTACGTCGACAGCATCGTGCGGACGATCCTGATCTCCGCCGCCTCGACACTCGTGGCGCTGGTCCTCGGCTACCCGATCGCGTACCAGATGGTGCACGGCGGCACCTGGCTGCGCACCTTCCTGACGGTGGCGATCATGGCGCCGTACCTGACCTCGATCCTGCTGCGGTCGTTCTCCTGGCTGGTGATCCTCGGGCGTCAGGGCCCGGTCAACAAGCTGATCGAACAGTTCGGGCTGGAGCCGATCGCGATGGTCTTCACGCCGATCGCGGTCGTCGTCAGCCTCTCCCACTACCTGCTGCCGCTGATGATCCTGCCGCTGGCCGCCACGATGCGCGCGGTCGGCGACTCCCGGGTGCGCGCCGCGACCAGCCTGGGCGCCGGGCCGGCCCAGGCGTTCGTCCGGATCTACCTGCCACTGACCAAGCCCGGCATCCAGGCGGGGTCGGTCCTGTGCTTCGTCTACGGCATCGGCGCGTTCGTGATCCCCGCGCTGCTCGGCGGTTCCAAGGGCAGCATGCTCGGCTCGCTGATCCACAGCGCGATCAAGCAGAGCGGCGACTACGGCCTCGCCTCGGCCGCCGCGCTCGTGCTCGGCGCCCTCGTCCTGGTCATCGTCCTCGCCTTCCAGCGGCTGACCGGGATGTCGACGACCGAACTCGCCGGGCGATCCGGCGCCGCGGCCACCCGCTCGCGCTACAGCAGGCGCGGAGGCGGACGCGTCCTCCGGCTCGCGGGACGCGCCGCCGGCGGGCTCGACCGCCTCGGCGTCACCCGCAGCCGCGGGCTGCCGAAGGCCCTGGCCGTCGCCCTCGGCGTCCTCGTGCTGGCGCCGCAGTTCATCGTCATCCCGATCTCGTTCGCCGCCACCAAGGCGCTGGTCTTCCCGCCCGTCGGCTACTCGACCCAGTGGTACTCGGAGTTCTTCACCGCCAGTTGGCTCGACCCGCTCACGGTCAGCGTGCGGATCGCGCTCTTCGTGACCGTCATCGCCGGAGTGCTCGGGACGCTTGCCGCGATGGCCGTCGTCCGGGGAACGGTCCACGGGTGGGGCGCGCTGACCTCGACCCTGATGATGCTGCCGCTGCTGTTCCCGACGGTGGTCGCCGCCGCCGGCTTCTACGTGGAGTTCGAGCGGATCGGGCTCGTCGACACCGAACTGGGGATCGTCCTGGCCCACGTGACGCTGGCCCTGCCGTTCGTGTTCAGCGTGGTCGCCGCGGGTCTCCGCTCGCTCAACCCGGTGTACGAGCGAGCCGCCTCCAGCCTGGGGGCGAGCCGGACGGTCCAGTTGCGCCGTATCGTGCTGCCGCTGATCGCCCCGTCCATCGTCACCGCCAGCCTCTTCGCGTTCCTGACCTCGTTCGACGAGTCGACCGTCGCGATCTTCCTCTCCGGCGTTCACGTCAAGACGCTCCCCAAGCGGATCTTCGAAGCGCTCTCCCTGGAGACCAACCCGACCGTGGCGGTGATCTCCGTCTTCGTCATGGCATGCGCCGCTGTCATCTGGCTCGGCTTTGCGCTGTTCCGCCGCCTCATCAAGATCTCGAGGAGCAACTGATGACCCTCAGCCATGGCGCGATCCACTTCGACAACGTCCGCAAGGAGTACGCCGACCACGTCGCCGTCGACGACCTCACCCTCACCATCGAGCCCGGCGAGTTCTTCACCGTGCTCGGCCCGTCCGGGTCGGGGAAGACCACGACCCTGATGATGCTCGCCGGTTTCACCGACCCCACCTCGGGCACCATCCGCGTCGACGGCACCGACATCGCGCGCGTGCCGAGCGACAAGCGCAACATCGGTGTCGTCTTCCAGGACTACGCGCTGTTCCCCCACATGTCGGTCCGCGACAACCTCGCGTTCCCGCTGGAGATGCGCAGGGAGCCGCGCGAGGTCATCGCCGAGCGGGTGGACCGGGCGCTCGCGCTGGTCGACATGGCCGCCGCGGCCGACCGGCTGCCCGACCAGCTCTCCGGCGGCCAGAAGCAGCGGATCGCGGTCGCGCGGGCGGTCGTGTTCGACCCGGCGTTCCTGCTCATGGACGAGCCGCTGGGAGCCCTCGACCGGAAGCTGCGGCAGCGCCTCCAGGTCGAACTCCGGCAGCTCCAGCAGGCGCTGAAGGTGACGATGGTCTACGTCACCCACGACCAGGAGGAGGCGATGTCGATGTCCGACCGCGTCGCCCTGATGAACCACGGCCGGATCGAGCAGGTGGGAACGCCACGGGAGCTCTACGAGCACCCCCGGTCCGCCTTCGTCGCGGACTTCCTCGGCACCAACAACATGCTCGCGGTCCGTCCCGAGGCCCCGGACCGGCTGAGCGTCGAGAACGGCGGACTGCTGTCACTCGACGACGGCAAAAGCGTGCCCGCCGACGCGGCTGTGGCCACACTGCGGCCGGAGCGGATCGCGCTGACGGACGTCGCAGCCGCCCCGCCTCCCGGGTTCAGCCACTGCACCGGGAAGATCACGCACCGTCTGTACCTCGGCTCGCACACGATGTACACCGTCCACTCTGAGACACTCGGCCCCGTGCGGGTGCAGATGCAACACGATGACGGCGAGCATCCCTACCGCACCGGCGAGACGGTCGGCATGATGTGGCGGACACGCGACGTGAACGTCTTCGGCTCCACGGCCGAACGATGAAGGAGGACCCGGTGACCGTGCTGGAAGACGAGCCCACCGAGCAGCGCGGCGTCCGGTCGGTGATCCGTGCGCTCAACCTGCTCTCCGCGGCCGCTCGCGGAAGCCGGACACTCACCGAGCTCGCCGGCGAGGCCGGCGTCAGCCTGAGCACCGCGTCGCGGCTCCTGGCGACCCTGAAGATGGCTGACTTCCTCGAACAGGACAAGGACGGTCAGTTCGTCCCCGGACCCGAACTGACCGCGCTCCTGTACGCCGGCGACCAGTGGTCGGGAATCCGCAAGCTCGCGCGGGAGGCCGTCGCCAGCCTCCGGGACGAGCTCGACGAGACCGTGGCGTTCTTCGTCCGTTCCGGAAACGACCGTGTCTGCATCGAGTCGGCGGAGTCCGGCAGGCTCGTGCGGAGGGTCTGCCACCCCGGTGAGCGCGGGCCGGTGCACCTGGGCGCCGCCGGCAAGGCCCTGATCGCCTTCAGCAACGCCGAGCACGGCTACCTCGGTCTGCCACCGGGCACCGACGAGTTCAGGACGGAGTCCGGCGCCGTGCGCACCCTGGCCGATCTGCGGGCCGAGTGCGCCGTCATCCGAGAACGTGGCATGGCCTACAGCGGCCGCGAGTCGACCGAGGAGTCGTGGGCCGTCGCAGCGCCTGTCCTGCGGGGCGACCTCCTTCTCGGCGTCCTGGCCGTGGTGGTCCCGATGACCCGGTCGGACGAGCCGTACGTCGCGAAGATCCAGGCGACTCTGCGGCGAGCGGCGACGGCCGCCAGCTGCTGAGTCCCCACCGATCGAGTCGCCGGACCCCGCACCACCACCCCTGCCAGGCAACCCGAGGAGTTCATCCGCTCATGCCCGGACGTGTTCTGCCCGGACCCGATCAGCGCGGCCTGTTCATCGCCGGTGGCTGGCGCGAGGCGGAGGAGGGAGCCAGCTTTCCGGTGCGCGACCCGGCCGACGGGTCCGTCCTCGCCTCGGTCGCGGACGGCTCCGTCAAGGATGCGGTCGAGGCCCTCGATGCCGCCGTCGCCGCCCAGAAGGACTGGGCAGCGAGCGCGCCACGCGACCGCGGGGAGATCCTGCGCAGGGCGTTCGACCTGATCCGGGGCAGGACCGACGAGCTGGCCGAGCTGATCAGCCTGGAGATGGGCAAGACGATCGCCGAGGCCAGGGGCGAGGTCACCTACGGCAACGAGTTCCTCCGGTGGTTCTCCGAGGAGGCGGTCCGCATCCACGGCCGGTGGATGCACGCTCCCGACGGCGCCAGCCGCCTGCTCACCGTCCGCAAACCGGTCGGCCCCTGCCTTTTCGTCACGCCGTGGAACTTCCCGATGGCGATGGGGACGCGCAAGATCGGCCCAGCGATCGCCGCCGGCTGCACGATGGTCGTCAAGCCGGCCGAGCTCACGCCCCTCACCATGCTCGCGCTGGCGGACATCCTCGATGAGGCCGGGCTGCCACCCGGTGTCCTGAACGTCGTACCGACCACCCGTGCCGCGGCCATGAGCGCGGCGCTGATGGCGGACCCACGACTGCGCAAGGTGTCCTTCACCGGCTCCACCCCGGTCGGGCGGCAGCTCGTCCGCCAGTCGGCCGACCAGTTGCAGCGGTTGAGCATGGAACTCGGCGGCAACGCCCCGTTCCTCGTCTTCGCGGACGCCGACGTCGATGCCGCGGTCGACGGCGCGATGCTCGCCAAGATGCGCAACATGGGCGAGGCCTGCACCGCCGCGAACCGCTTCCTGGTCCACACCGAGGTGGCACGGGAGTTCGCCGAGAAACTGGCCGACCGGATGGGCCGGCTGGTCGTCGGCCGCGGCCAGGACCCGGGCGTCGACGTCGGCCCGCTGATCGACGAGCGCGCCGTCGACTCCGTCCACCGGCTCGTCACCGACGCCGTCCGCGACGGGGCCCGCCTCGTGCTCGGCGGCTCCGCTCCTGACCGGCCGGGCTACTTCTACCACCCCACCGTGCTGCTCGACGTTCACCACGAATCGGAGATCAACGGCCAGGAGATCTTCGGACCGGTCGCCCCCGTCAGCGTCTTCACCACCGAGGAAGAGGCGGTACGCCGCGCCAACGCGACCGAGTACGGCCTCGCCGCCTATGTCTTCACCCGCGACCTCGCCCGCACCGTGCGGCTCGCGGAGTCGCTCGAGTACGGCATGGTCGGCGTCAACACCGGACTGATCTCGAACCCGGCCGCACCCTTCGGCGGCATGAAGGCCTCGGGATTCGGCCGTGAGGGTGGCTTCGAAGGAATCGAGGAGTACCTCGAGACCACCTACGTGGCGCTGCCAGCCACATCACGACACGCTGGTTGACCGCTCGCTACCGGCGGCGGCGCGCGCGCTCGCCCCGAACAGGTACGGCAGTTCCCGGTACGCGTCCATGGTCGGCGGCTGCAGGACCTTCGCCGGCGGAAACCTTCGTCGCCAGTCGCCGGAGGCAAGGTGGCTGCCCGCCCGGGGCGAGGATGGATTCTTCTTCGATGACGATTTCCAGCACCTACACGCCTGTCCGGCACGATGGGCTCATGACGACCGAAGGACGTCGTCAACGTCCTGACCCGCAACAACTATCCAGTGGCTTTGGCGATGATGCGATCCACCTCATCTCGACCGAAGGCCCGCAGGGTCGTGGTACGCACGTTGCCCGCCCCGCCGAGCTGCAAGAGCGCCGCGGTGGCGGTTTCGTCGTCGGGCGCCTCGACGACGGCCACGAGGTCGTACGGACCGACGGTCCAGTAAATGTTCAGGAGTTTCGCCCCGAGCTTCTGTGTCGCTGCGGCGAAGGCCTCGGCGCGCTTCGCGGTGTCCTTGTAGCCTCGGATCCCCTGATCGGTCCAGTTCAGCAACGCGACATACGTCGGCATGGTCCTTCACCTCCATGAGGAGACCTCATCGTAAGGTTGATTCTGGGCATAATGGCCGGAATCTGCGTAAAGCCCGGCGGCCGGTACCGGTTGATTGATCTACCGCACGATCACCCACCGTGGCCGCAAGGGCGAGCGGCGCAGTTTCGGCGAGACCGACCTTCAACCTGAGCTTTCAAGATTTGTAGCGGGGTTCCTCGCCGGCGGGGCCTTGTGTTTCATCCGGATTCAGGACCACTGGCGTGTCGGGGGCCCAGCTGCGGAGCCGGGTCAGCGCCGCGTGCGCAGCGGAGTCCTGCGGTGCGGTGTAGGCGATGATGGTGAGGCCAGGGTCGGCCGGGAGTTCCAGGGCGTCGTAGTCCAGGTCCACGTCACCGGCCACGGGGTGGCGGAAGGATTGAGTTCCGCTGCGGTAGTAGCGAACGTCGTGGGCCGCCCAGCGGGTGCGAAACGCCTCGCTGTGGATGGAAAGGTGTCCGACGAGTTGCGACAGTGCGCGGTCGCCGGGGTTACGGCCAGCGGCTTGACGCAGGCTTTCTACCGCCTCACCGGCGATGCCGTTCCAGTCCCGATAGAAGTCGGTGGCGCGCCGATCGAGAAAAACGAACCGCGCCAGGTTGGCCGAAAGTCCAGGGTTGTCGAAGACCTGCGCGTAGAGCCTGGCGCCGAGGTGGTTGGCGGCGAGGACATCGAGGCGCGCGTTTCGTACGAAGGCGGCGGCGTCGGTCATGGCATGGAGTACCTGCAGCACCGAATCGTCGCGGCCGCTGCGTGGGCGGCTTCGGTCGTCGGGCGGCGCCGGCCGCGTTGGCGGCGATGTTCAAGGTCACGACCATCGGCAGCAAAGCCCCCAGCACACCGGATGAGCCGTTCATCCGCTCGCTACTGGACGGGGCGCCCTTCTACCGCTACCACACGTTGTGTCCGATTCCCGGGGTACGGATGATCGCCTTCCTGCCGATAACAACCGCGGCGGAGTACCCGCCGGGCCAGCCGATCAGGATCCCCGTGGTCCAGGTGGTGGCCTTCCACGGGGGCATCATCCGCCAGCAGTCCGCCACCGACCAACTGACCGACTTCCTCTCCGGTGCGTACGTCAACCGCCGCCTACGGGCGTACGGTCCGATCGAACGGCTCAGCGAGGCCTGGCACGCGCCGAGCCTCGCGCTCCCGCTGAATCCGGTGTGGCGGCCCGCCACCACACCCGGCCCGCCCTTCACCCCGAAACGATTCTGCGGCCCGATCAAGCGCTCCTGACCGGCGGCCACCCCGCCGCCGTCGGCGGGGGCATTTCGTTCACGGCAGCCTCCGCCGCTTCCGTTCGAAGGCCAAGCCGAGTGTGCCGGGCCGAATTTCCTCGGCGGCCAGTCGCCGCCGCAGACGCCATCGCCTGATCGGCCGCGGAATCCACATTCGTCGAGTCACTGTATGCTCCCTCGCTGGCTGGGCGGGGTGCGGCAGCGGAACCTTCATCACCTACCACCGCACCCCGCTGAAGGGGACCACGACTCACCCCGGTCCGGCCCGGCCGGTCTGCTCAGTCCCGGGTGAGCAGGTACGCCCGGAGGGGGTCGAAGGTCACGTTGACGTTGACCCCTTCACCGAGCGCCTCACGCGGGTCGACCCCGGGCTCGGTGACGGTGACCGTTCCGCCGGTGGTCTCCACCTCGTAGTCGATGTTGGGCCCGTGGAACGTGGACCGCAGCACGACGCCGATCCCGGTACCGCCGTCGGTCACCGGCACGAGGCGGGCGTTCTCGGGCCGCACCATCAGGGCCCCCTGGGTGCCGGTGGTGACCTTCGGATGGGCGGGCACGGTGATCTGGCGGTCCAGGACGGTGACCGTGGCCATGCCGCCGCTGACCCGCTCCGGAACCGCCTCCAGGAAGTTCGCCCGGCCGATGAAGTCGGCGACGAAGACGCTGGCCGGCCGGGCGTAGATCTCGCCGGGGGTGGCGACCTGCTCGACCTTGCCCTTGTTCATCACCACGATCCGGTCGGACATGCTCATCGCCTCGTCCTGATCATGGGTGACGTACATGCTGGTGATGCCGAACATCTTCTGGATGCGGCGGATCTCGGCCCGCATCGCGTTGCGCAGTTTGGCGTCCAGGTTGGACAGCGGCTCGTCGAAGAGCAGCACCTTGGGCTGCACGACCAGCGCCCGGGCGAGCGCCACCCGCTGCTGTTGCCCGCCGGAGAGCTCGTGCGGGCTGCGGTCCTCCAGCCCGACCAGGTTCATGCTGGTGACCGCCATCCGCATGGCGGCGGAGATCTCGTCCTTGCGCTTGCGCTGCAGCTTGAGGCCGTAGGCGATGTTCTGGGCCACGCTCAGGTGCGGGAACAGCGCGTAGCTCTGGAACACCATGGCCATCGGTCGCCGCTGCGGCGGCAGGTTGTCGATGTCCTTGCCGTCGAGCATGATGCGCCCGCCGGAGGCGTCCTCGAACCCGGCCACCATCCGCAGGGTGGTGGTCTTGCCGCAGCCGGATGGGCCCAGCAGGGTGATGAACTCACCGGGCTGCACGTCGAGGTCCACCTGGTCCACGGCGGTCACCAGGCCGGTACGTCCGTTGAACCGCTTGGTCAGTGCTTCCAGTTGGAGGCGACCGCTGCCGGTCTCCCGGGTCGCGGATGCGGCCATTGCAGGTGCGGCGACGGTCATTGCTCCTTCTGCCTTTCGGTTTTCGCGGTGCGGTGCAGCGAGGCGCCCGCGCCGACAACGAGGCGGATCAGGCCGAAGCCGGCAAGCACGATCGCGGTCAGGACGGTGCAGTAGGCGAACGCCACCCCGTATCTGCCGGTGCTGGCGGCGCTGAGCACCTGGGAAGTAATGATCTTGGTTTCCGGGGTGACCAGCAGAACGATGGTCGACACCGAGGTCATGCTGCGGGCGAAGCTGTAACTCAGTCCGGTGAGCAGGGCCGGGCGGATCAGCGGCAGCGTGACGAAACGGAACGTCTGCACCGGGCTGGCGCCCAGGTCCGTCGACGCCTGCTCGATGTACGGGTGCAGCTGGCTCAGCGCGCCGACCGCGGTACGCTGCCCGGCCGGGATGCTGCGCACCACGTACGCCAGCACGATCGACACCGCCCCGGCGGCGAGCGCGCTGCCGCCGACCAGGCTCGGGAAGACCTCGAAGTCGCCGATGTACCGGTCGGGCCGGTAGGCCAGGACGAACCCGATGCCGAGCACCGTGCCGGGCACGGCGACGCCGAGGGTGCCCCCGAGGTCGAGCAGCCAGGCGGTACGGCGGAGGTGACGCACGACCAGCCAGGCGATCACGAGCCCGACCACGCCCGCGATCGGGGTGGCGATCGCTGCGAACGTCAGCGTGTCCAGGACGGCTTCCACGCCGACGCCGGCGACCACCTCTTTCAGGTAGTCCAGCGTCAGGGTGTTGTCGACGCCGAAGACCTTGGTCACCGAACCGACGATCACGGTGCCGTACAGGCTGACGATGATCGCCGCGATGAACAGGGCAAGCCCGTAGATCGGCCAGCGGCCCCAGCCGGTCATCAGGTGGACGCTGCCCGACGGCTTGCCGGTGATGGTGGTGCGCACCTTGCGGTTGAGCCACCAGCGCTGCCCGAAATACATCGCCAGCGAGGGCACGAGCAGGATCACGCAGTAGACCGAGGCGCTGGTCAGGTCGTATTCGCCGGTCACCGCCAGATAGGCGCGGCTGGCCAGCACGGTGTAGTCGCCGCCGAGCACCAGCGGGTTGGCCAGGTCGGCGATCGCCTCGACGAACAGCAGCAGGAAGGGCGCCACCAGGCCGGGGGCGATCAGCGGCAGGATCAGGGTACGCAGGATCTTCCAGCGGCTGGCGCCCATGTTCATGGCGGCCTCTTCCAGCGCCGGATCCAGGCCGCGGAGCATGCCGAGCAGCCCCAGGTAGGCGACCGGGAACAGGGACATCGAGAGCACGAAGACCAGGCCGTCGAGGCCGTAGATGTCGTACTCGATCCCGAAGATGCCGTTGCTGATCACGCCGCGGCGGCCGTAGAGGACCACCGTCGCGGTCGCCACCGCGAACGGCGGGCTGACGATCGGCATCATCGCGATCACGTGCAGAATCTTCTTGCCCGGCACGTCCAGGCGGGCCTGGACGAAGGCGAACAGGAAGCCCAGGGCGGTGCCGCACAGGCCGACGAGCGCGCCCAGGACCAGGGTGTTGCGCAGAATCGTCAGGTCGACCTGGGAGGTGAAGAACTCCGCGTAACGGGGCAGCGCGTTCGGCGCGAAGGCGGTGGCCATAACCGCGATGAGCGGGATGGCCGCGCCGATCGCCACCAGCACGGAGCTGGCGACGATCAGCACCCGGATACCCAGGTCAGCCTTGCGCCGCCGCCGCTTGGTGGCCACCGTCGGCACGGTGGCCAGGTCACGGTCGGGCAGCAGGGCGGTCATGACTTCGGCGCCTGCGCAACTTCAGCGTCGAAGCGCTTGTTGAGCGCCGACTTGGCCTCGCCCGCGACGGCCGCGTCGTAGTCGACCATCTTGATCGAGGACAGATCGACGACCTTGTCGGACACCTTCGCCTCGGGGTTGGTCGGGAACTGGTAGGCCTTCACCGTCGGGCCGATCTCCTGCGCCTCGGTGGTCAGCGCCCAGTCGATGAACTTCTTGGCGCTGACCGGGTTCTTGGCCCCCTTGACCAGGGCGACGCCGCCGGTCTCGTAGCCGGTGCCCTCGGCGGGGAAGCTGACCTTCAGGTCGGGGAAGCCGGCCTCCATGGTGGCAACGCAGTCGTGGGAGAAGATGACGCCGACGGCGACCTCACCGCGGGCGACCATCTGCGCCGGCGCCGCGCCGGACTTGGTGTACTGCAGGACGTTCGGGTGCAGCTTGCGCATGTACTCCAGCGCCTTGGTCTCGTCGCCCCCGGCCAGCTGGACCTGGGTCCACAGCGCCGTGTACGAGGTGCCCGAGGTCGACGGGTGCGCGATCCCGATGTCCTTGGACAGCTTCGGATCCAACAGGTCGGCCCAGGCGTCGGGAACCTCCAGGCCCTTCTTCGCCAGCAGCTTCGTGTTGCTGCAGAAGCCGAGCGCACCCACGTAGACCCCGGTCCAGACGCCCTGCGGATCCTTGTACTTGTTCGGGATGACGCTCGCGTTGGCGGAGACGTACGGCTCCAGCAGCCCCTCGGCCCCCGCCGCCGCGTAACCGTCGGCCGGGCCGCCGTACCAGACGTCGAACTCCGCGTTGGACTTGCCGGCCTTGATCCGGGCGAGCGCCTCGCCGCTGGACAGCCGGACGAAGTCGGCCTTGACCCCGGTGGTCTCGGTGAACTTCTTGGTCGTCGCCGCACACCAGTCCTCGGTGGCACCGCAGACCACATGCACGACGTGACCGTCGGTGGCCGCGTTGTCGGCGCCCGACCCTTCCTTGGCACAACCCGCGGTCCCGGCCACGACGGTCAGAGCCGTCAGTGCCACCGCCCACCTTCTCATCACGATGCCGACCTCCGTATCGAAGCAGCCACAGGGGCTCGCAGCTCAATGTTTCGGCAAGGTTAGGCGTGTGTGACAGGCCCGGCGGTAACGCCGAAGTGAGCCTCAGTAACGCCGCTGTCACCAACATCGAACCGCACCCCGGTGCCGGCGCGTGTGGTACGAAGAGCCGGTTGATGGGCGGGGTTGGTGATGATCGCAGGCTGGTGGCTGGTGATCGCGGCGCTGGGCGGCATGCTGCTCGGCGCCGGAGCGAGCGCGGCGGTGCTGCGCCGGCGAGCCCGGTCACGCGGGGCCGAGCTGGTCCACCTGGAGGCACTCTTGCAGCGGCGGGTTGACCAGGTCAACGCGCTCAGCCACGAGCTGCGTACCCCGATCAGCATGATCAAAGGCGCGGTGGATCTGCTCCGGGAGGGCACACCGGGCCCGCTGACCCCGGCGCAGGAACGTTTCCTGCATGTCGCCGGCCACCAGTGCACGCAGGTGATCGCCCTGTGCGAGAGCCTGCTGATCCAGGCAAAGATCGAAGCCGGGCTGTTCACGCCCCAGCCGGAGAAGCTGGACGTCTCCGTCGTCGTGCGGGACGTGGTCGCGGCGATGCGCGCGCTGTGCGAGCAGCGCGGCCAGCGCATCACCCTGGACACCCCGCAGGTGATGCCGTGGATTCCCGGTGACCCGATGCTGCTGACCCAGGCACTGACGAATCTGCTGTCGAACGCGAGCCGGTTCACCACGCCCGGCGGTAGCATCGACGTCCGCGTCATGGCCATCGACACCGGGGTGGCGATCTATGTGACCGACGACGGTGCGGGGATGACCCGGGCGGAACGGGAGCGGTTGTTCCAGCGCTTCGCCACCGGGCGCCCCCTCGCGGACGGCACCGGGCTCGGCCTGGTCATCACGAAGACGATCGTGGAGCTACACGGAGGCGAAATCATGGTGCACACCGCGTCGACCCGGGGAACCACCTTCCTCCTGACCCTGCCCGGCCAGCCATGACCGGTCCGGACAGGCCGACCGCGCTGGTGGTCGACGACGAGCCGCAGATGGCGGTCATCGTCGAGTTCGCCCTGCAGACCCAGGACTTCCAGGTCCTGACCGCGCATGACGGGGCGACCGCGCTGCAGCTGCTCAAGCAGCACCAGGTGGACCTGGTGATCCTCGACGTGATGATGCCCGGCATGGACGGGCTGACCCTGTGCCAGCGGATCCGGGCCCGTTCCGAGGTACCGATCATGCTGTTGACCGCGCTGGCCCAGCACGACGACGTGATCGCCGGGTTGGAGCACGGCGCCGACGACTACGTCACCAAGCCCTTTCACCCGCGAGAGGTCGCACTCAGGGCCCAGGCGCTGGTACGCCGACGGCGCGACCGCGGTGCCGTCATCCGCGTCGGCGAACTGGTCATCGACCCGGGCGCCCAGACGGTGACGCTCTCGCAGCGGCCGCTGGACCTGCCCTTCACCGAATTCAAGCTGCTGGTCCACCTGGCCAACCGGCGGGGCGTTCCGCAGTCGTGGCAGGAGCTGCTGCGCACGGTCTGGGGCACGACGGACCTACTCGGCGGGCGCGACGTGGTCAAGTCGGCGATCTACCGGCTGCGGTCCCGGCTCGCGGCGATCCCTGGCGGCACCAACTACCTGCGCACCCTACGCGGCGTCGGCTACCTCATGCCCGACCTGCCCGCCGACCAGCCATGAGCTCCGCGCCGGCCTTGGCTGTGACGTGTCCGGTCGGTGCCCTGAACCGGCCGAACCGCGAACCGGACGTCGGCGATTCGGCGCGACACCGCCCGGTGCTCCGGCGATCGACGGCATCGAGTTGTCGCCGTATGCTCCGTGGGATTCTTTCCCTTGTAGACGGAGGTGCGGAAGTCATGTCAACCCCTGTCAGCCACTTCGACAACCACGCATTCGAGGACTTGTACCGCAGCGACACCACTGCCGCCCCGAAAGTGCCGTGGGATCTCGGCGCGCCGCAACCTCTCGTCGTCGCGTTGGCCGAGGCCGGCGGGTTCACCGGTGACGTGCTCGATGTCGGCTGCGGATTCGGCGACAACAGCATGTTCCTCGCGTCGCGCGGGCTGCGGGTCACCGGCGTCGACTTCGCCCTGCCGGCGGTGCAGGCGGCCAGGTCCAGGGCTGCGGAGAAGGGCGTCGACGTCACGTTCGACGTCGCCGACGCCACCGCGCTGGACGGGTACGAAGCTCGCTTCGACTCGGTGCTGGACAGCGCGCTCTACCACTGCCTGGCGGAGGAGGAGCGGCATCGGTACGTCGCCGCCCTGGTGCGGGCCACGCGGCCCGGGGCACGGCTGCACCTGCTGTGCTTCTCGACCGGGCTGCGGGGCGTCCTCCCCGACCAGTACCTGGTCAGCGAGGAGAACCTGCGGGAGACCATTGGGCGCCGCTGGACGATCGAACGGCTGGAACCGGCGCAGTTCACCACGTGCTGCACCCACGCCCAGCTGGGCGCAAGCATGCGGATGATCCATGGCGAAGAATTCGACACCTCCGGGTTCGCCAGCCTCCCCACCGACGACGACGGGCACGTGTTGATGCCGTTCTGGCAGCTGGAAGCGGTGCGGGCGGCCTGATCCACGCCTGATCCACATCGGGCTGCCGATCGATGACCGGCGACCTGGCCGGCCGGCGCAGATCATGCGGACCGGGCTCGGGCCTGCCGCACCACAGCAAGTCGACCATCGCTGTCTGGACGGTCTCGACCCACCCGTAGCCGATCACTTGGAGCGCCCGCCAATCAATTGGCGTCGGCCTCGGCACAGGGCCCAGCTTGTCGCCCTCAGCCGGGGCCGGCCCCGCTTGCCCGTACGCTGCGGAGCCCGCCGATAGAGGGGATGGCGCGCGACGGCGTTCTAATTTCCCACAAGTTGTCATGCGGCAAACCATGCATTAACGTGATTTGGACAAAACTTCAACCACCTGAAGCCGGGAGGGCGACGCCGGTCATGACAATCTCCACGCCGGACCGAATCGCTTACGAGCCATTTCAGATGCAGCCCCGGGACCAACTCCTCCCGGTCCTCGCGAAACTGCGCGAGGAAGCCCCGGTCTACCGCACCGGGTCAGACATGTGGGTCGTTTCCCGTTACGCGGACGTCAAAAACATCCTCAAGAGTCCGCACCTTTTCTCCTCGAGGCCAAACGCCAGCGAAGGAACGGCGTTCCCCGTTGAGGCAGCCGACAACCCGGAGCAGTTGCAGCAGCTCATGGCGCTCATGGCAGGTTTCCCAGCGGAGATCGACGTCCAGGAGCTGACGCAGGCCCGCACCATCAACGGAGCCGACCCGCCGGACCACTCCCGCCTGCGCCGCATCGTCAGCCGGGCGTTCACCCCGGCGCGGATCGCGCAATTGTTCCCGGCAATCGATGCCATCGTCGACGAATGCCTGGAGGGCATCGACGAGTCGGATTCGTTCAATGTCGTGCGGCAGCTCGCGATCCCCCTTCCGACACAGATCATCGTCGACCTTCTGGGCCTCGGTGACGGGATGCGCGACCAGGTCAAGAAATGGTCCGACGACTTCGTCGACGCGGCCATCGGGGATGCCCGCGGCACGGCGGAGGGCGCCGCGATGGCAATGCGCGTTTTCCAGGAGTTCAGTCTCTTTGTCGCGCCGCTCATCGAGCGGCGACGGGAAGATCCGCAGGGTGACATCATCAGCGCGATGGTGCAGTCGATGAGCGACGAGACCTTGAACACCGCCGAGGCGCTCATGATGGCGATCACCGTCATGGTGGGGGGCAATGAGACGACCACCAGCCTGATCGGCAGCACCGTCGTGGAGCTGTGCAACAACCCCGACCAGCTCGCGCTGCTCAAGGCTGACCCGTCGCTGCTGCCCGGTGCCGTCGACGAGGCCAACCGGCTGACCAGCCCGATCCAGTTCATGTTCCGTGAGGCGCTCGCGGACGTGGAGATCGCCGGAACGACCATCACGAAGGGTGCGATCGTCGTCCTGCAGATGGCGGCGGCCAACCGCGATCCGGCAGAGTTCGACGATCCCGACGAGTTCAGGATCGATCGGCCGCAGGGACGCAACCTCTCCTTCGGCCACGGCATCCACTTCTGCCTGGGCGCCCACCTGGCCACCGCCGAGGTCCGCTCGGCGGTCGGCAAGCTGCTGCCGCACCTGGACCGGTTCGAGCTCGACACGGCGACCCTGCAGCTCAACCCGAGCATGCTGCACCACGGCTACCAGAACATCGACCTGCGCGCCCGGGCATGAGGGGCATGAAGCGGTGACGATCGGCGTCGCCGACCGGCACCGCTTCACGTCTCATGACCTCATGGCGTCGAGGGCCGCAGCGGAAGGGCGAAAACCTGCCGCTCCTCCCCCACGATCACCACTGCGGGTCACCTCTTCGACGCGGTCGAGCTTGGCGTCCTCACGCGGAGTAGGCGAACCTGCGCCTGCGGACGTCCGGCCTGCGCAGAATCGCGCCCCGGGCAGGCCCGGTGACGTCCCCGATCTCGGGGCTGACGCCCGCGACCCGACACAGCAGTTCCACGTCGTCCAGGAAGTTGTCGTCGTCGTCATCGAATTCATCGATGTCGTCGATGCCCATTTCGGCAAGCGGCCCGGTCAACACCGTCGGATCGGCGCCCTCGGCCAGGCTGGCGAGGCCGTACGTAAAGGATGCGAGCACCTCGCCGTCCTCGCTGACCAGGAAGCGATGGTCGTCGTCGGCGCTGCTGAACGACGAGACCGCGAACGTGCCGCGGGACAGATCCGGCCGGTCGACGGCCTCGTAGCCGCCGTCCTCGACGAGCAGGGTATGTGGGCCCAGCGCGAACGCTGCCACGATGAGCCCCTCCGAATCGAGATCCTCGAAGTCGGCCCGCCGTCGCAGCTGCGTCCACGTGGCAGTGGAGATCTCCGTGTCCAGTGCCCCGAATCGGCGCAGCGCCTCGTCCGGGTCGACGTCGTGGATCACCGTGATGCAGTAGGCGGAGTGCGCCTTCAGGCCCTTGGCCAGCCACTCCGGCGCATCAGCGTCGTCGTCGGACCCGGCGCCTCGGGCGACGCCCCGCTCCCTGCCGAAAACCCAGTGGACAGCGTCGTCGGGGCCGATCAGCACCAGCCGCCACGCACCGTGAACGCCGTCGTCCAGAAACCGCCAGGTCAGCCAGGTGTCGGGTTGCTCGGCCCGGCGGACCTCTGCGGGTTGCAGGACGACGATCGAGGCCAGGCCAGGGCCCAGCCTGGTCCGGTAGACCAGGCCAGTGCCGTCGGCGGTGCGATGCACGGTGCGCTTGCCGTTTGCCGACCGGATAAACCGGTTGTGGCGGATATCCGCCACCGGCGCCCGGTCACCCAGCGGCACCGGCTCGATCGGCCCGTGCAGGACGCTGTAGACGGGGAAACCGTCGTCGTACAACACCGCGTCACCGTCGTCGGAGACGCGCAGCGCGGTGTACTTGACGACCTGCACGTCACCGCGCCACACGACCTCGTCGCGGGAGTACACCGCAAAGACGCCGCTCGGCTCGAGGCGCAGCACTCCGGCGGCACCCGCGGACCAGGTCACGGTGCCGTCCTGGTCGGCGATCACCGCACGGCCATCGGCGTCGTAACGCAGCTCCCACCGGCCGGACTGCGACACCACAGGTTCGTCGAGCGTGTGGAACTGGGGCAGCGCCTCGGGCATACAGGTCCCCTCCGATCAGGTCCGCCGGAGGGCCGGCGAACGCGCATGGTTGACACACGGAGCACGCGCACGACCGCCACACAGTTCAACCTCACCGAACTCATCAACCAGGGCCCCGATCTCCCGCCCCTCCGGCGACAGCGACTACGCCCGGCCATCCTCACCAGAAGCCAGGTAGTCCAGGAGAGGGCGGAAAGCCGCCACATCGGCCGGATCCGCCGCGTCGATCCCGCCCGTGCCCGGAGCGCCCGGCGAGGGTTGCTGTGGGTTGGGGTTGTCACTCATCTCGATGTCGCCCGGGGACGAGGCCCCCCGCCCCTCCGGCGACACGCCCGGCGCCCCGGACCCCCCGGGTAGCTGGCCAGAACGCGGCTGCGACCCGCCCGGGTTCGCCTTCCACGCGTTTTGGACCCCCTGGCGGCTGATGAGGCCGCCGGAAAGCTTGGCTATCTTCACCGGATGGGAGCCGAGCTGGACCTTCATCCTTCGGGCCCACTCTTGCATCAAGTACGACGTCGGTCTGTTTAGTGCGTTAGCTTTCCTTACCAGAGATATCCCCGCTGGAAGCCGCATCGTCTCCAGGAACTCCTTCAGGTTGCTGGCGCCATTGTCACCGGGCCTGAAGGCGACCATCTGATCCAGCAGCTGTTCCTGCTCCGGGGTCAGCTGGACAGGACCCGACTTCGACCCACCCACGTCCACCTGCCCCATGTTCTGCCACAAAATTCGGACCATAAAAAAGCTGATGAGGCCACCGGACCAAAATTCCACCGACCTAATGCTGTAGGGCTGGTGGTCGGGGTCGAGCTGTCCCTTTAGCGACCGGGCCCAGTCGTACACCCAGTCTCTCAACTCCTCCGAAGCCGTCTCCCCCTCGGGGGGCAGAACCATCTCGTCTGGGAGTTGCCTGCCCGCCAACCACGCACGAAGGTTGGGACCGTCCTTGACCGGCCGGAAGCCAATCACGTCTTCTCGAGTGACGACGCCGGCTGGGATGTAGTGGCCCGGGTTGTCGGGGTCGTGCAGCAGGCTGACCGGCCGGCCATCCTCACCATCCTCCTCGGAAGCCGCCACGCTGGCCGGATCAGGCGCGTCGATCATCTCGGTGGCGCTCTGGGGCTCCTCCGCCCCGGACCCCTCGGGGGGCTGGCCAGAACGCGACTGTGAACGATCCGCGTCCGCCTTCGCCAGCAATCTTTTGATCTGCCGGCTGCTGATGAGGCCGCCGGACAGCTTGGCTATCGTCGTTGCACTGTGGGTGCTGTCGCCGGAGGCGGCCTGGGCGATCTTCCGTCGGGCCCACTCTTTCACCAGGTGCCACTCCACCAGGTGCCACGTCTGATCTTTGAGACGTTTATTCTCACCTACCCTGTCCAGGGATATCCCCGCTGGAAGCCGCTGCCCCTGCAGGAACTGGCGGAGGTTGCGGGGGCCCCGACCCTGGCCGTCGGGCTCGAAAGCGACCATGTCATCCAGCAGCGTTTGCTGCTCCGGGGTCAGCATAGAACCCGGCTGCGACCCACCCACGTTCACCTGCGGCAACGCCCTCCACAACTTCCCGACCGCGGGGAGGGGCATGAGGCCACCGGACCATTCCGCCACCGACTTGTTGGTGTAGCGGCGGCCGTCGTCGGCGAACTCATCCTTCAGCGACCCGGCCCAGGCGTCCACCCAGATGTCCCTCAACGGCCACCCCGGAGGAGCCGTCTGCCCCTCGGGGGGCAGAGCGATCTGTTCTGGGAGTTTCCTGACCGCCAACATCTCACGGAGGTTGAGACCACCCACGACAGGCCGAAAACGAACCACCTCTTCTGCAGTGGCTTCTGAGGTGATGGCCTCGTAGTGGCCCGGGTTGGCGGGGTCGTACAGCAGGGTGACCGGCCAGCCCTCCGACGGCCCGTACTCCTCCACCGGGCGCGGCGGCCCTTCGCCGGTCCGCTCCGCAACAGTGATCCGCATACCGGCAACATGAGCCACCACCGGCAACAAGAACGGCTCCGCCGCGGTGGCCGACCCGCTGCCCCAGCCGTCAACGGCGGCGAGAACAGCCTTGACCTCCTCCGCCAACAACGGCCCGTCGGAGGACGTCCACAGCCCCACCAGATGCGCCTGGGCCGACGCCGGCGACAACTCCGGCAACTCCTCCACCGAGAAGCCCCCGTCATGCTCGTTGAGGAAATCCAACTGCTCCTGCGGCTCAGACGACCACTCGCCCGCCAGCATGGGCCCCAGGTCTGCACGCGCCGTCTCATACCGAGACCTGATGTCATCCGGATCCAGCAAACGCGCGTCAGTGACCCGCTCAACGCGACCCTCCCGCAACAGCTGCGCCACCCGCACGGGGTCACGCTCCTGAAGCTCCCGCGCCTGATCCTTCACGTAGTCCAGGGAAATCCGCTGCCGCCGCACATCCGCCGGCACCCGCCCCACATGAGCAGCCAGATACTTCCTAGCCCGATCCTGCAACAACCCGGCCACCGCCGCCAGCCGCCCCTCATCAGGCTCACCAGCCCGCCCCACCTCAGCCCGCACCCCGCCAGAAACCGCCAAAAGCCCCACCAACGCCCGCAAAGGCGAATCACCAACCGACGGCACCGACAGTGCCGGCTCCGATCCCTGCAGAGCATTGTCGGCAGGCAGCAGTCCGCGCTGGCGGGCCTCGTCCACAGCCCTCTGCCGAGAGCGCACGCCCAGCTTTTGCATCGCCGAGGCGAGGCGCTTCTTTACCATTCCCCGGGTTAGCCCGACCCGGTCCCCGATGGTGCGATTCGACTGTCCCAACGCCACGTAGGACAGCACTTCGATCTCCTCCTCCGTTAGGCGCACCGCTGGCGCCGACTGGTCCGGTCCCACGACAGGAACCAACCCAGCGCCACCACCGACAGCTGGCCCCTCCGAAGCCGCCGCACGGGCCGGATCCGGCGCGTCGATCCCACCCGTGCCCGTGGAGTCGGGTGAGGGTTGCTGTGGGCTGAGGTTGTCGGTCATCTCGATCTCGCGCGGAGCCGGGGCCTCCCGCCCCTCCGGCGACAGCGACCACGCCTGGCCGCCAAGGGCCACTTCTGGCTGACCATGATCGGTCCCATCACCAAAAGCCAGGTAGTCCAAGAGAGGCGGACCACCCTCCCCGGAAGGCATCGCACCAGCCCAGTCCGACGCGTCGACCTCCGCCGCGCCAACACCCTGCCCGCCAGGCATCGGCTGCCACCGATCTGCATCAACCTCGATCGCTTCCACCGAAGACGGTGAAGCCTGGTGCGACTGGACCGGTCCCACGACAGGAGCCCCAGCACCAGCACCGAAAGCTGATCCCTCGAAAACCGCCGCAGGGCCCGGATCCGGCGCGTCGATCCCACCCGTGCCCGTGGAGTCGGGTGAGGGTTGCTGTGGGCTGAGGTTGTCGGTCATCTCGATCTCGCGCGGAGCCGGGGCCTCCCGCCCCTCCGACAACGCCGACAACACCCGGCCACCAAGGTCCACCTCTAGCCGACCATGGTCGGCCCCATCCTCACCAAAAGCCACGTAGTCCAGGAGAGGCGGACCGTCGTCCCCGGAAGCCATCGCACCAGCCCGGTCCGGCGCGTCGACCTCCGCCGCGCCGACACCCTGCCCGCCAGGCATCGGCTGCCACCGATCTGCATCAACCTCGATCGCTTCCACCGAAGACGGTGAAGCCTGGTGCGACTGGTCCGGTCCCACGACAGGACCCAACCCAGCGCCACCACCGACAGCCGACCCCCCCGAAGCCGCCCCACTGGCCGAGCCCTGCGCAGCATTGTCGGCAGGCAGCAGTCCGCGCCGGCGGGCCTCGGCGACAGCTTCCATCCGACGGCGCTTGTCCAGCTTACGCATCGCCGAGGCGAGGCGCTTCCTTACCTTTGCCCGGGTTAGCCCAGGCCGCGCCGCGATGGTGCGATTTGACTCTCCCAACGCCACGTAGGACAGCACTTCGATCTCTGCCTCGTTCGGCGCCTCGGGCCCCTCGGGTAGCTGGCCAGAACGCGGCTGTGACCCGCCCGCGTCCTCCCTCCACGCCGCGGAGACCCCCGACTGGCTGATGAGGCCGCCGGACAGCTTGGCTACGTCGCCGGACAGCGACCAAATACCGCGGCCGTCGGCGACGCGCTGGCCCAGCTTCTTCCGGGCCCAATCTTTCACCATGGGCCACGTCTGCTCGTTTAGTTTTCCACCTCGCCTTTCTAGGCCCATCCACTCTGGAAGCTGCTGCGTCTCCAGGAACTCCTTCAGGGTGCTGGCGCCATTGTGGCCGGGCTGGAAGGCGACCATCTTCTCCAGCCACTGTTCCCGCTCCTGGGGCAGTGGGCCAGGACCTGGCTGCGACCCGCCCACGTCCACCTGCGGCATCTTCTGCCACAACCTCCCGACTGCCCCTGTGCTGATGAGGCCACCGGACCAGAGGTGCACCGAAAGGGTGCTGTAGGGGTGGCGGTCGGGGCCGAGCTGGCCCTTCAGCGATTTGACCCAGTCAGTCACCCACTCCCACAACGTCCCCTCAACCCTCTGCCCCTCGTCGGGCAGTTTCATCCCGGCTGGGAGTTGTCTGATCGCCAACGTCTCACGGAGGTTGCGACCGCCCTCGGCAGGCCGGAAGCCAACCACGTCCTGCCGAGTGATCGTGGCGGGAATGTAGTGGCCCGGATTGTCGGGGTCGAGCAGCAGGGTGACCGGCTTGCCCCCCGACGGCCCGTACGCCACCACCGGGCGCGGCCCTTCGTTGGTGGGCTCAGCGACAGTGATCCGAATACTGAGAGCGTGAGCCAACAACGGCAGCAAGAACGGCCCCGCCAGCATGGCCGACCCGCTGCTCCAGCCGTCGACAGCGGCGAGGACCTCAGCGAACTCCACGTCCAGCAACGGCTCGTTAAAGGTCCACAGCTCCACCAGGTACGCCCGGGCCGCCGGCGGCCGCAACTCCCCCACCGAGAAGCCCCGGTCATGCTTGTTGAGGAAATCCAACTGCTTCTGCGACACCTCCGTCCACTCGTCCACCGACGTTCGCCCCAGCTCGGCACGCGCCGCCTCATACCGAGACCTGATGGCACCCGAATCCAGGAAACGCGCGTCAGTGACCCAGCCGCCGACACGCCTCCGCAACTGCTGCACCACCTGCGCGGGCTCAAGCGCCTGCGCCTGCTGCTCCACGTACGGCAGGGAACTCCGCTGCCGCAACACCTCCGCCGGCAACCCCGCCCGATTACTGATCAGATACTGGCGAACCCAGTCCTGCAACCACCTGGTCACCTGCGCCAGCGGCCGTTCCCCGTCGGGCACACCAGCCCGCCCCAACTCGGCCCGCACCCCGTCAGGATCCGACAAGAACTCCACCAGGTCCGCGCCCAGAACCGGGCGCAAGAAATCCAGCACCCCCGGCGGATCCTCAGCCACCAACGCCGACAACTGCGAACGATGAACCGGCACCCCCACCGACGACACAGGCGGCGCGGAATCGACGACACCACCAGCCGACCCACCGGAAACCCCCGACTCGTAACCGGGAAATTCCGGCGGCACGGCGAAGCCCTTGTCCCACAACTCCTGCACGGAGGCCCGCCCCTGCGCCGCACTGGCCGCACCCACTGGCCGCACGAAAGGACCATCACTGCCCACCACACCCGCGTAATGAGGCTTGAGAACATCCACAATGTCCTGCAGATCAGCCTCAGACAAACGCAGGACAGTGTCATGCCTGTGCCGGCCCATCACCGACGAACTTTTCCTGTCACGCACACCCGCCCCGTGCACGACCTCATGGACGTACGCCCCAGCCTTTTCACCCGCCGCCCAACGACGCTGATCCGTCCCGCTACCCTCGGCAACGACCGTGACCTTCTGATGGGCCAGGGCCTCATCGTCCACGAACTGCACTTCCCACCGCAGCGGCTTGCCGACCTCCGGCAACACCGACCCCTGTTCGTTCAACGCGGCGACACCCGCCAAAGTACGCCGCTTCACCCGCTCCACCGCGTCCGCCGGACCCTCCAAAACGCCCGGGTCAGCATCCACATAAATCCGCCGCAGGATCGTCCACTCTTTCAGACCCGGAATCAGCTTGTACCGCACCGCGACCAGCTCACCAAACAGCCGCCCCGGCCCACCCTTGCCACCAATCGGATCCTCACCAGGCTTCGGCCGCCACAGCTCAGCATCAATATCAACCGGCACACCTGGCAGCAGGTAGAGCAGGCGGGCCTTGTCTACGGCCTCCTTCAAACTGTCCACGCCCAGCTTGGCCATCGCCGAGTTCAGGCGTCTCGTTACTGTCGTCGGGTCCATCCGGAGCTGCGCCGCGATAGTGCCATCTGCCTGGCCCGTCGCCGCGTGGGACAGCACGCGGAGCTCCGACGGCATCAGGGGGGGCAATGCCTCGTCCCCGGCCAAGCCCCGCGTAATTCTGGCCAGCGGCAGTCCGCGCTCGCGGGCCTTGTTTACAGCGTCCTCCCGGTCGGATGCGTCCAGATTATCCCGCACCCGGATCATCCTTTTTTTCACCTCACTAGGCGTCACTCCGAGCTTTTCCGCGATATCGGTATATGGCCACCCCTCCGCCACGTAGGCCAGCACTTCGAGCTGCTTCGACGTCAGGGGCCGCCGCGCCGGTGCCGACTGGCCCGGTCCCACGACAGGAGCCCCAGCACCATCACGGACAGCTGACCCCTCGGAAGCCGCCGCACGGGCCGGGTCCGGCGCGTCGATCATCTCGGTGTCGCTCTGGGGCTCCTTCGACAACGACCGGGCCCGGCCGCCAAGGTCCACTTCATTGGCCGTACCGACGCCCCGCCCGGGGGTCAACGTCGGCTGGACCACGCCCGGCGCCCCGGACCCCTCGATGGGCTGGCCAGAACGCGACTGTGACCGATCCGCGTCCGCCTTCGCCAACAATCTTTGGATCCGCCGCCGGCTGATGAGGCCGCCGGACAGCTTGGCTATCGCCGCTTGACTGTGGGTGCTGTCGCCGGAGGCAGCCTGGGCGCTCTTCCGTCGGGCCCACTCTTTCACCAGGTGCCACGTCTGATCGTTGAGACGCTGATCCTCACCTACCCTGTCCAGGGAAATCCCCGCTGGAAGCGCCCGCCCCTGCAGGAACTGGCGGAGGTTGCGCGGGCCCCGGCCCTGGCCGTCGGGCGCGAAGGCGACCATGTCATCCAGCAGCGTTTGCTGCTCCAGGGTCAGCTGGATAGAACGCGGCCGCGACCCACCCACGTTCACCGCCCTCCACAGCTCCCCGACCCGATTACGCGGGATGAGGTGACCGGACCATTCCGCCACCGACATGTTGGTGTAGCGGCGGCCGTCGTCGGCGAACTCATCCTTCAGCGACCCGGCCCAGGCGTCCACCCAGATGTCCCTCAACGGCGTCCCCCGATCAGCCGTCTGCCCCTCGGAGGGCAGAGCGATCTCTGCTGGGAGTTTCCTGACCGCCAACATCTCACGGAGGTTGAGACCACCCACGACAGGCCGAAAACGAACCACCTCTTCTGCAGTGGCTTCTGAGGTGATGGCCTCGTAGTGGCCCGGGTTGGCGGGGTCGTACAGCAGGGTGACCGGCCAGCCCTCCGACGGCCCGTACTCCTCCACCAGACGCGGCCCTTCGCCGGTCCGCTCCGCAACAGTGATCCGCATACCGGCAACATGAGCCACCACCGGCAACAAGAACGGCTCCGCCGCGGTGGCCGACCCGCTGCCCCAGCCGTCAACGGCGGCGAGAACAGCCTTGACCTCCTCCGCCAACAACGGCCCGCCGGAGGACGTCCACAGCCCCACCAGATGCGCCTGGGCCGACGCCGGCGACAACTCCGGCAACTCCTCCACCGAGAAGCCCCGGTCATGCTCGTTGAGGAAATCCAACTGCTCCTGCGGCTCAGACGACCACTCGCCCGCCAGCATGGGCCCCAGGTCTGCACGCGCCGTCTCATACCGAGACCTGATGTCATCCGGATCCAGCAAACGCGCGTCAGTGACCCGCTCAACGCGACCCTCCCGCAACAGCTGCGCCACCCGCACGGGGTCACGCTCCTGAAGCTCCCGCGCCTGATCCTTCACGTAGTCCAGGGAAATCCGCTGCCGCCGCACATCCGCCGGCACCCGCCCCACATGAGCAGCCAGATACTTCCTAGCCCGATCCTGCAACAACCCGGCCACCGCCGCCAGCCGCCCCCCATCAGGCTCACCAGCCCGCCCCACCTCAGCCCGCACCCCGCCAGAAACCGCCAAAAGCCCCACCAACGCCCGCAAAGGCGAACCATCAACCGGCACCACCGACGGCGCATCGACACCCCGCCCGTCCGGCGCCCCGGACCCCTCGGCGGGCTGGCCAGAACGCGACTGTGACCGATCCGCGTCCGCCTTCGCCAATTCTTGGACCTGCCACCGGCTGATGAGGCCGCCGGACAGATTGACTATCTTCCTTTGGCTGTGGGTGCTGTCGCCGGAGGCGGCCTGGGCGATCTTCCGTCGGGCCCACTCTTTCACCAGGTGCCACGTCTGATCGTTGAGACGCTGATCCTCACCTCCCCTGTCCAGGGAGATCCCCGCTGGAAGCGCCCGCCCCTGCAGGAACTGGCGGAGGTTGCGCCGGCCCCGGCCGCCGGGCGCGAAGGCGACCATGTCATCCAGCAGCGTTTGCTGCTCCAGGGTCAGCTGGATAGAACGCGGCTGCGACCCACCCACGTTCACCTGCAGCAACGCCTTCCACAACTCCCCGACCGCCCTGCGGGGGATGAGGTGACCGGACCATTCCGCCACCAACCTGACGCTGTAGCGGCGGTCGCCGTCGGCGAACTCATCCTTCAGCGACCCGGCCCAGGCGTCCACCCAGATGTCCCTCAACGGCCACCCCGGAACAGCCGTCTGCCCCTCGGAGGGCAGAGCGATCTCTGCTGGGAGTTTCCTGACCGCCAACATCTCACGGAGGTTGAGACCACCCACGACAGGCCGAAAACGAACCACCTCTTCTGCAGTGGCTTCTGAGGTGATGGCCTCGTAGTGGCCCGGGTTGGCGGGGTCGTACAGCAGGGTGACCGGCCAGCCCTCCGACGGCCCGTACTCCTCCACCGGGCGCGGCGGCCCTTCGTCGGTCCGCTCCGCAACAGTGATCCGCATACCGGCAACATGAGCCACCACCGGCAACAAGAACGGCTCCGCCGCGGTGGCCGACCCGCTGCCCCAGCCGTCAACGGCGGCGAGAACAGCCTTGACCTCCTCCGCCAACAACGGCCCGTCGGAGGACGTCCACAGCCCCACCAGATGTTCCTGGGCCGACGCCGGCGACAACTCCGACAACTCCTCCACCGAGAAGCCCCGGTCATGCTCGTTGAGGAAATCCAACTGCTCCTGCGGCTCAGACGACCACTCGCCCGCCAGCATGGGCCCCAGGTCTGCACGCGCCGTCTCATACCGAGACCCGATCTCACCCGAATCCAGCAAACGCGCGTCAGTGACCCGCTCAACGCCACCCTCCCGCAACAGCTGCGCCACCTGCTCGGGGTCACGCTCCTGAAGGAACTCCCGCGCCTGAGCCTTCACGTGGTCCAGGGAAATCCGCTGCCGCCGCACATCCGCCGGCACCCGCTCCACATGAGCAGCCAGATACTTCCTAGCCCGATCCTGCAACAACCCGGCCACCGCCGCCAGCCGCCCCCCATCAGGCTCACCAGCCCGCCCCACCTCCGGCCGCACCCCGCCAGAAACCGCCAAAAGCCCCACCAACGCCCGCAAAGGCGAACCATCAACCGACACCACCGACACCACCGACGGCACTGACCGTGCGGGCTCCGATCTCCGCACAGCATTGTCGGCAGACAGCAGTCCGCGCCGGCGAGCCTCGGCCACAGCCTGCATTCGATCGCGCACGCCGAGGATATGCATCGCCGAGGAGAGGCGCCCTTTTACCATTCCCAGGGTTAGCCCGGGCCGCTTCGCGATGGTGGAATTCGACTCTCCCAACGCCACGTAGGACAGCAATTCGATCTGGTCCGTCGTCAGGCGCCTGCTCGGGGGTGCCGACTGGTCCGGTCCCACGAGAGGAACCAACCCAGCGCCATCACCGTCAGCGGCCCCCCCCGAAGCCGCCGCACGGGCCGGATCCAACGCATCGCTCCCATCCCAGCCCGAAACGCCAGGCGAGGGTTGCTGCGGACTGACATCGTCGGTCATCTCGATGTCGTCCCGGGAGGTGGTCTGCTCCTGGGTCAGCTGGAACTGCGACCCACCCAGGGGCTGCTGCGGGCTGGGATTGTCGGTCATCTCGATCACGCGCGGGAACGGGGCCTCCCACCCCGCCGACAACGGCGACGACGCCAGGCCATCCTCACCAAAAGCCAGGTAGTCCAGGAGAGGCAGACCACCCTCCCCGGAAGGCATCGCGCCAGCCCAGTCCGACGCGCCAACACCCTGCGCGCCGGGCCTCGGTTGCCACCGCTCCGTATCAATATCGATGGTCTCCACCGGAGGCGGTGCAGCCTGGTGCGACTGGACCGGTCCCACGACAGGAGCCCCAGCACCAGCACCGACAGCTGATCCCTCGAAAACAGCCGCAGAGCCCGGATCCGACGCGTCGATCCCACCCATGCCCGTGGCGTCCGGCGAAGAATGCTCTGGACTGAAGGTACCGGTCATCTCGATGTCCTGCGGACGGGTCTCCCACCCCTCCGACAGCTCCGCGAACACCCGGCCACCAAGGTCCACCTCTAGCCGGCCATGATCGGCCCCATCCTCACCAGAAGACTCTCCCAACGCCACGTGGGACAGCACTTCGATCTCTGCCTCGTTCGGTGCCCCGGGCCCCTCGGGTAGCTGGCCAGAACGCGGCTGTGACCCGCCCGCGTCCTCCCTCCACGCCGCGAAGACCCCCGACTGGCTGATGAGACCGCCGGACAGCTTGGCTACGTCGCCGGACAGCGACCAAATACCGCGGCCGTCGGCGACGCGCTGGCCCAGCTTCTTCCGGGCCCAATCTTTCACCAAGGACCACGTCTGCTCGTTTAGTCTTCTAGCTCGCCTTTCCAGGCTCATCCACTCTGGACGCTGCTGCGTCTCCAGGAACTCCTTCAGGGTGCTGGCGCCATTGTGGCCGGGCTGGAAGGCAACCATCTTCTCCAGCCACTGTTCCCGCTCCTGGGGCAGTGGGCCAGGACCCTGCTGTGCCCCGCCCACGTGCACCTGCGGCATGTTCTGCCACAACATCCCGACTTTCCCTGTGCTGACGAGGCCACCGGACCAGTGGTGCACCGAATCGGTGCTGTAGGGGTGGCCGTCGGGGCCGAGCTGGCCCTTCAGCGATTTGACCCAGTCGGTCACCCACTCCCACAGCAACGTCCCCCCAATCCTCTGCCCCTCGCCGGGCAGTTTCATCCCAGCTGGGAGTTGTCTGATCGCCAACGTCTCACGGAGGTTGCGACCGCCCTCGGCAGGCCGGAAGCCAACCACGTCCTGCCGAGTAA
The DNA here is from genome assembly GCF_039871625.1 of Micromonospora sp. B11E3. Lineage (NCBI taxonomy): Bacteria > Bacillati > Actinomycetota > Actinomycetes > Micromonosporales > Micromonosporaceae > Micromonospora > Micromonospora sp. B11E3. The sequence goes on from NZ_JBDPMC010000028.1 coordinate 72,704, forward strand.
TCGTGGCGGGAATGTAATGGCCCGGATTGTCGGGGTCGAGCAGCAGGGTGACCGGCTCGCCCCCCAACGGCCCGTACGCCACCACCGGGCGCGGCCCTTCGTTGCTGGGCTCAGCGACAGTGATCCGAATACTGAGAGCGTGAGCCAACAACGGCAGCAAGAACCGCCCCGCCGGCATAGCCGACCCGCTGCTCCAGCCGTCGACAGCGGCGACGACCTCAGCGAACTCCACGTCCAGCAACGGCTCGTTAAAGGTCCACAGCTCCACCAGGTACGCCCGGGCCGCCGGCGGCCGCAACTCCCCCACCGAGAAGCCCCGGTCATGCTTGTTGAGGAAATCCAACTGCTTCTGCGACACCTCCGTCCACTCGTCCACCGACGTTCGCCCCAGCTCGGCACGCGCCGCCTCATACCGAGACCTGATGGCACCCGAATCCAGGAAACGCGCGTCAGTGACCCAGCCGCCGACACGCCTCCGCAACTGCTGCACCACCTGCGCGGGCTCAAGCGCCTGCGCCTGCTGCTCCACGTACGGCAGGAAATTCCGCTGCCGCAACACCTCCGCCGGCAACCCCGCCCGATTACTGATCAGATACTGGCGAACCCAGTCCTGCAACCACCTGGTCACCTGCGCCAGCGGCCGTTCCCCGTCGGGCACACCAGCCCGCCCCAACTCGGCCCGCACCCCGTCAGGATCCGACAAGAACTCCACCAGATCCTCGTCCAGAACCGGGCGCAAGAAATCCAGCACCCCCGCCGGATCCTCAGCCACCAACGCCGACAACTGCGAACGATCAACCGGCACCCCCACCGACGACACAGGCGGCGCGGAATCGACCACACCACCAGCCGACCCATCGGAAACCCCCCCGGAAGCCGCCCCACGGGCCGGATCCGGCGCGTCGATCCCACCCGTGCCCGTGGAGTCGGGTGAGGGTTGCTGTTGGCTGAGGTTGTCGGTCATCTCAATCTCGCGCGGAGCCGGAATCTCCCCCCCTTCCGACCACGGCGGCCACGCCCGGCCATCCTCACCAAAAGCCATGTAGTCCAGGAGAGGCCTGGGGTTGTCGGTCATCTCGAAAGCAGCAGCGTGCTGCCGCTGCCAGCCCTCGCCCACACCACCGGTCGGCTGTCCGGCACCGGGCCCCTGACTCACGCCCCCCACCACAGCCGCCCCGCTCGCGCTGGCATCCTGCCCGAAAGGCAACTGCGCCTGGACCACGCCCGGCGCCCCGGACCCCTCGGGTAACTGGCCAGAACGCGATTGCGACCCGCCCGCGTCCGCCCTCAACATGTTGCCGACCCTCGTCTTGCTGATGAGGCCGCCGGACAGCGTGGCTATGTCGTCGGCCAGCGCGTCTGCCGAATAAATACCGGGGCGGGGCCTGGCGGCGAGCTTGTCCTCCATCATTCGGGCCCACACGTCCATCAAGTACGACGTCTGCGGGTTCAGGCCGTAAACTTTCGTCAGGGAAATCCCCGCTGGAAGCCGCTCCGTCTTCAGGAACTCACGGAGGTTGCTTGGGCCGTCCTCGCGCGGCTCGAAGTCGACCATCTTCTGCAGCAGATCCCTGTGCTCCTTGGTCAGCTGGACAGGACCTGGCTGCGACCCGCCCACGTCCACCTGTGGCATCTTCTGCCACAATTTCCAGACCGAAGGTTGGGGGATGAGGCGACCGGACCAACGGGCCACCGAAGATGTGCTGTAGGGGCGGTAGTCGGGGTCGCGCTGACCGTTCAGCGACTTGGCCCAGTCGTTCACCCACTCCCTCAACGTTCCCTCAGCCCTCTGCCCCTCCTCGGGCAGAACCACCCCGTCTGGGAGTTGTCTGATCGCCAACGTCTCACTGAGGTTGCGACCGCCCTCGACGGGCCGGAAGCCAACCACGTCCTGTCGAGTGATGGTGGCGGGAATGTAGTGGCCGGGATTGTCGGGGTCGAGCAGCAGGGTGACCGGCTTGCCCTCCGACGGCCCGTACGCCTCCACCGGGCGCGGCCCTTCGTTGGTGGGCTCAGCGACAGTGATCCGATAACCGGCGGCGTGAGCCAACGACGGCAGCAAGGACCGCCCCGCCGAGGTGGCCGACCCGCTGCCCCAGTCGCCGACAGCGGAGAGGACCGCATCGAGCTCCTCGTCCAGCAACGGCCAGTCGGAAGAGGTCCACAGGCCCACCAGATGCTTTTGGGCCGACAGTGGCGACAACTCCTCCATGAAGAAACCAATGCCATGGTCGTTGAGGAAATCCAACTGCTGCTGCGGCGCCGCCATCCACGGGATCAGCCCCAGCGCGGCACTCGCCGCGGAATACCGATTCTCAATCTCAACAATCTCAACCGGATCCAGAAAACGCGCGTCAACGACCCGGGCACCGACACCCGCCCGCAACAACTGCACCACCTGCGCAGGATCCTGCTCCTGAAGCTCCCGCGCCCGCTGCCCCAAATACGGCAGGAAAACTCGCTGCCGCAACACCTCCGCCGGCAACCCCGCCCTATTTTCGATCAGCCAGTGGCCAACCCGGACCTGCAATAACTCAGTCACCTGCGCGAGCCGTTGCCCGTCGGGCTCACCAGCCCGCCCCAACTCGGCCCGCACCCCGTCAGGATCCGACAAGAACCCCACCAGATCCTCGTCCAGAACCGGACCCAACAACTCCCGCACACCCGCCGGATCCTCAGCCACCAACGCCGACAACAGCGAACGATCAACCGGCACCCCCACCGACGGCACAAACGGTGCAGGATCGACGACACCACCAGCCGACCCACCAGCATCGGCCGGCTCCTGGCCGGGGAACTCTGGCGGCGCGGCGTGACCATCCTTCCAAACCTTCAGCACGGAGGCCGGGCCCTGCGCCCCACTGGCCGAACCCTGCGGCCGTTCCCAAGGACCATAACTGCCCGCCACACCGGCGTAGTAAGGAGCGAGAGTCTCCTCAATCTGCTTCAGATCACCCTCGGACAGAACCACCTCAGTGTCGTGCCCGTGACCACCCATCAGCGACGATTTGGGGTCATCACGAACACCCGCACCGTGCACGACCTCATGGACATACACCTTCGAGGCCCGTCCCGCCGCCCAACGCCACTGATCGGTATCACTATCCGGGCCAACGACCTTGACCTCCTGATGGGCCAGATCGGGATGATCCACGAACTGCACTTCCCACCGCAGCGGCATGCCGACACCCGGCAACACCGACCCCTGTCCGTTCAACGCGGCGACACCCGCCAAAGTACGCCGCTTCACCTGCTCCACCGCGTTCGGCTGAGCCTCCAAAACGCCCGGGTCAGCCTTCACATAAAACCGCCGCAGGATCGTCCACTCTTTCAGACCCGGAATCAGCGTGTACCGCACCGCGACCAGGTCACCGAACAGCCGCCCCGGCCCACCCTTGCCACCAGACGGATCCTCACCAGGCTTCGGCCGCCACAGCTCAGCATCAATATCAACCGGCACGCCTGGCAGCAGGTAGAGCAGGCGGGCCTTGTTCACAGCGTCCTGCCGACTGGATGCGCCCAGCTTGGCCATCGCCGAGTTCAGGCGTCTCGTTACTGTCCTCGGCTCCATTAGGAGCTGCGCCGCGATAGCGCCATCTGCCTGGCCCGTCGCCGCCTGGGACAGCACGCGGAGCTCCGACGGCATCAGGGGGGGCAATGATGCCTTGTCCCCGGCCAAGCCCCGCGCAATTCTGGCCAGCGGCAGGCCGCGCTCGCGGGCCTTTTTTACAGCGTCCTTTCGGTCGGATGCGCCCAGATTATCCCGCACCCGGACCATCATTCTTTTCACCTCATTAGGCGTCACTCCGAGCTTTTCCGCGGTCTCGGAATCTGGCCACCCCTCCGCCACATAGGCCAGCACTTCGGTCTCCGTCGGCGTCAGCCCAAGACCGTCAGCTGAACCCCCGGTAGCCGCCACACGTGCCGGGCCCGGCACGGGACCGGTCAGCAGTCCGAGCTCGCGGAGCTTGGCCACACGGGCCGAGGCCGGCACGGTAGGGTCAGGCAGCAGTCCGCGAGCGCGGGCCTCGACCGCGGCGGCCATCCGACGATTTTGGCGCTGGTCCGGATGCAGCAGCTTATCCATCGCCATGGTCAGTTGTTGCGCCACCGTTCTGGGCTTTATCCCCCCGAGCATGGCTGCGATTTCGGAATCTTTCCAGTTAGAGTCAGCCTCCACGAGGTACAGCACTGCCGTCTGACCCGACGTCAGCTGCACCGGTACCGACCTGTCCGGTTCCACAGGAGCCACCGCTTCCTCGGTTAGGGGAAGCGCCGCCGCGATGTCGGGATAGTCCATGTCCGAACGCAACGCCTGACGGACCCCGAAGTCGCTGATGAGCATGCCGGACAGCGCCGCTAGCTCTCTACTATCGATAGAGTATTTGGCGGAGGCGAACTGGGCCGCCTTCTGCCGGACCCATTCTTTTATCAGGTACGACGTCTGTTCGTTCAGTGCGTTGGATTTCCGGTTTAGAGATATTCCCGCTGGCAGCGACTGCCTCGCCTCCAGGAACTCCTTGAGGTTGCTGGGGCCGCCCTGCTCGCCGGGTTCGAAGGCGACCATGTCCTTCAGCAGCTCTATCTGCTCCTCGTTCAGCCGGCCAGAACCCGACCGCGACTCACCCACCGGCAACTGCTCGGTGAGTGAGCCCGCGATTGCGGTGGCGGGTTGCCGCGCCCGCAACCTCGAGACCGTCATTTTGCTGATGAGGAAACCAGACCATTCGGCCAGCGAGTTGGTGCTGTATGGGCGGTCGTCGGGGTCCTTCTCGTCCGTCAGCGACCGGGCCCAGTCGTCCACCGCCTCCTTAAAGTCCCCCTCAAGCCGTTTTCCCCTGGCGGGCAGAACCCACCCGGCTGGGAGTCCCCTGGCCTCCAACATCTCGCGGAGGTTGGGACCGCCCTTGACGGGCCGAAAGCTAACCACGTCGTGTCGAGCGAGCTCCAGCGCCTCCGCGTCAGCCACGCCCGAACTCCACGCTCTCTCGACCTCCCCCGGGCTGATGAGGCCGCCGGACAGCGTCGCTACCGTCTCCGGACTGTAGGGGTATTCGTAGCCGGGAATGATCTGAGCCCGCACCCTTCGGGCCCACTCTTGCATCAAGTACGACGTCTGCGAGTTTAGTTTCCTGCTCTTCTTGTTCGGGGACTTCTTGTTCAGGGATATCCCCTCTGGAAGCTGCCGCATCCACGTCAGGAACTCTTGGATGTTGCTGGGACCGCCCGGGCCGGGCCGGAAGGCGACCATCTGGTCCAGCAGCACGTTCTGCTCCTGGGTCAGCGGGCCAGGACCCGACTCCCACCCATACAGGTCTGGTAGGGGTGCCGGCACCGGCTCGACGCCGGCACCACCAGCCCGCCCACTGGTATTGCCGCTAGCAGCGGCCGCACCGACAGCGGTGTGCTGCGACGGCCTGCCGCCCATATCGCCGATCGACTGTCCGGCACCGGGCCCCCGGCTCACGCCCCCCACAGCCGCCCCGCTCGGGCCGCCCCCCTGCCCGAAGGTCACCTGCTGGACCACGCCCGGCACCCCGGCTAGCTGGCCAGAACGCGGCTGTGACCCACCCGCGTCCGCACTCCACGCGCTCTCGACCTCCGACGGGCTGATGAGGCCGCCGGACAGCGCGGCTACCGTATCCGGACTGTGGGGGTAGTCGTAGCCGGGTGTGATCTGAGCCCGCACCCTTCGCGCCCACTCTTGCATCAGGTACGACGGCTGCAGGTTGCGTCGCGGCGCTTCCGTCTCCCCGTCGAACCGCCGTTTTATACCTCCCTTTTCCAGGGTTACCCCCGCGGGAAGCCCGATCTTCTCCAGGAACTCGTAAAGGTTGCCGTGGCCGCCCGGGCTGGGCCGGAAGGCGACCATCTGGTCCAGCAGCACGTCCTCGGTCAGCTCGCCAGAACCCGACTGCGACCCGCCGGCATCCTCTGGCTGGTGGCCGGGGAACCTCGGTGGCACGGCGAAGCCCTTGTCCCACAACTGTTGCACGGTGGCCGGGCCCTGCGCCGCGCTGGCCGCACCGGGCGGCCGTATCGCAGGACCGTCACTGCCCACGACACCGGCGTAATGAGGCTTGAGGATCTTGACGATGTCCTTCAGATCCTCGTCGGACAAACTCCAATCATCACCGTGCCTGTGCGGGCCCATCAGCGTCGAATCGTCCCTGTCGAGAACACCCGCCCCGTGCACGACCTCATGGACGTACACTCCAGGCTTTTCACCCGCCGCCCAACGACGCTGATCCGTCCCGCTACCCTTGGCAACGACCGTGACCTTCTGATGGGCCAGGGCCTCATCGTCCACGAACTGCACTTCCCACCGCAGCGTCTTGCCGACCTCCGGCAACACCGCCGGCTTACCGTTCAACTCGGCGATACCGTCCAGAGTGCGCTGCTTCACCTGCGCCACCGCGTCCTTCGGACCCTCCACAAACAACCGCCGCCGAATAACCCACTCATCCCCCGGAACCAGCTCGTACCGCACCGCGACCAAATCACCAAACAGCCGCCCCGGCCCACCCTCGCCACCAAACGGCTTCACATCAGGATTCGGCCGCCACCGCTCCGCATCAATCTCGATCGTCCCGACCGAGCCCGGCGAAGCCTGCTGCGACAGACGCTGATCGCCGTCCACCCATTCCCGCCGGAACGAGGCGGCCAGCGACTTGAGAGCACCCGGATCCACCCGGTGCTCCCGCGCCAACACCGCGAACCGGCCATCGGCGAGATCCGCCGGGTCGGACACCGCCTTGACCGAAGCCGCATCCACGGAAGCCGCGTCGGCGGAAGCCGCGTCGAGGGCGGTGGAGGCGGCGTCGACACGGGCAGGCAGGTCCCTCACCGCCTGCCACACCACATTCGCGATCCCCTCCACCTGCGCGGCAACCGGCCGCACCGGCACACCCGACAGCGAGTTACCGCCGAGGACCGCGGCCACACCCCGGTCGATCTGCCGCGACAGTTCTCGTTCGACCGTCCGCCGCACCGCCGCCGGCGCCTGCACCGCTTCGGCACCCGATGCCGAGGTGTTCGTGGGAGGGTACTGGTCCAGGTGGTAGCGGGCCGCCGATTCCGCCAGCGACCGCAACGCCTGCCGATCAAACTCCGCCAACAGGGCGGCCGTCACCCGCTCCGGGTCAGCGTCCGTACCCGCCAGCCCTCCAGCCACCACCCGCGCCACCGCCTGCTCCCGCACACTGTCCAGGAACCCCGGCGCAAGCGCGGCACCCGGCAGCCCGAACCGAGACAGCAACCCGGTGACGGTCTCCTGCCCCAACCGGGACGCCACCCACCCGTCAAAAACGGTCTCCACCTGCACCGGCAGGTCCACGTCACCCCGCCGTGCCCGTGCCGCTCCATCCAGCAGCCCGGCGTAGCGGTCCACGAGATCCCGCTGGAACCGCTGCCAGTCGCTGTCGGCACGGTCGCTGTCGGCACGGTCACCGTCGGCACGGTCACCGTCGGCACGGTCACCGTCGGCACGGTCACCGTCGGCACGGTCGCCGTCGCCGTCGGCACGGTCGCTGTCGGTCTCGGCCAGCTTCGTCTCGGTCGGGTTGGTGTCGGCCGGCTTCGTCTCGGCTGGGTTGGTGTCGGTGGTGTCGGTGGTGTCGGTGGGGTCGGTGGGGGTGGTGGGGGTGGTGG
>NZ_JBDPMC010000029.1:0-79428 GCF_039871625.1 Micromonospora sp. B11E3
GTTATCAAAACCATCGCCCGCGACGCCTACGGCTTCCGAAACCCCGAAAACCAACGCCTACGCACCCGCACCACCACCACGCGACGCCACCGCGGACACCTCAACCCCGCTTAAGTTCGAAGAGCCGACATGAACGGACCCACCACCGCCGGCCACGCGCCGGGCCGGCCCCTGAACGAAAATCGGGGCACGGCGTACGCCGTGCCCCGATGCTCCCAGGCCCTCCCCGGCCGGTGGGGCGAGGATCAGGCACGCCGACCTTCGGACCGACCTGACGGTGGACTGGCTGCCCCCGCCCGGCCGTTGTCTACTGGCCGTGCACCTCACCCTGCCCGTACACCGGTAACCGTGGCCGGTTCGCGCCGCCCCGCCGACCCCCGCCCGCTGGACCTGGCCGCCGTAACCCGACAAAAAGGTCACTCGGCCAGCGGACGAAGGGACGAAGCGAACAACAGCCACTTCCCGTAGTAGGACTCAAAGACGGTACGCGCCGCACCGGGGGCCCTGTCAACCCGCCCCCGGCCTGTCGCCCAACCCCGCACGGCGTGTCGCGGCGGCGTGTCTCACCCCGCCAGCAGGTGCCGGCGCAGCAGCGCCCCCGCCGCCCGCGGATGCTCCGCCGCCAGCAAACCCCCGGCGGCCAGCACATAGTCGACGTCCACCACCACCCGCGCGTCCCGGGGCACCGGCCACCCACCGGCGTGGTCGGTCAACACCGCCTCCAGCACCACCGCCGCGTCCACGCTCGGAGCGTGACGCAGCACACCCCCCGACCCGACGAGCAGCCGCACGTCCCGCAGATCCCGGCCGTCCCGCTCCCCCGTCGCCCCACCCCGGGCGTGCCGGCGCACCGCCACCGTCGCGGCGAGCGCGGCGATCCGCCCGTCCACCGCCCGACCGGCCGCGTCGACCGGCAGAAACCCCGGATCCGCGGCCCGCACCGCCGCCGCCGCACCCAGAGTGTCCTGCTCACCCGCCGCCAGCAGCCGCTCCTCGGCAGCCGCCCGCACCACCCCCGGGGCGCTCCACCGCATCCCCAGATCCCCCTCCACCGTGCGCGCCCGCCACAGCGACCCCGCCACCTGCCGACCCGGGCCGCTGTCCCGCTCGTCCGGCGTCAGCACCGAGTACACGTCCGTGGTCGCCCCACCCACGTCCACCACCACCAGGTCACCGCCGACCACGTCCGCCAGGACCTCCACCCCCGTCAGCACCGCGTCCGGGGTCGCCGCCCGCACCAGCCGCGCGAACCGCGACCCCCGCGACAGCCGCTTCCCGCCGATCACATGCCGCAGGAACACCTCCCGGATCGCCGCCCGCGCCGACGCCGGCGCCAGCACCCCGATGCGCGGCAGCACGTTGTCCGCCGCCGTCACCGGCACCCCCGCACCCGCCAGCAACGCGTGCAGCTCGTCGCGGACGTCGACGTTGCCCGCCAGGACCACCGGCACCCGCCACCGCGCCCGCGCCAACCGCGTCGCGTTGTGCGTCAGCACCTCGGCGTCCCCACCGTCGGTGCCGCCCACCAGCAGCACCACGTCCGGGCGGGCCGCCCGCAACGCCGCCACGTCCGCCCCGGCCAGCCTGCCCGCCGCCACGTGCACCACGTTCGCCCCCGCCGACAACCCCACCCGCCGGCCCGCCTGCGCCGTCACCAGCTGCTCGTAGCCGACCACCGCCAGCCGCAGCCCCCCACCGGCCGACGAACACACGTACCACGGCACGGCACGCACCCCGACACCCGCGGTCGCCGCCGCGACCGCCGCGTCCAGGCCGTGCAGCACGTCCGTGCCCACCGTCGTCGGCGCCGACGCCGCCGCCACCAGACGGGCCCCGTCGAGGTCGACCACCGCCGCCTTCGTGTACGTCGACCCGACGTCCGCGCAGACCGCGACGCTCACGCCCGAGCCGGCACGACCACCGTGCCCGTCGCCGTCACCGCCACGACCGGCTCGGCGAGCACCTCCGCAGCCGACTCGCCCTTGTCGGGGCGGCCCCGGCACACCACCCGCGCCACGAAGTCGATCGTGCGGCTGCGGGTGCCCACCCGCGTCACCGTCGCCGTCACCTCCAGCACGTCACCCGCCCGCATCGGCGCCCGGAACTGCACATCCGAGTACGACGCGAACAACCCCTCGTCCCCGTCGCTACGGATACACACCTCCGTCGCCACATCCCCGAACAACCCCAACGCGTACGCCCCGTCCACCAGGTTCCCCGCGTAGTGCGCATGCGAGTACGGCACATACCGCCGGTGGACGACCGTCAGACCGACCCGGGAATCACTCATGCCTTCGCCCTCTTGCTCGTGATCAACGCGTGCACCAGGAAGCTGGCCACCTCACCCGGGGTGGTGCCCCGACCGAAGATCCGGTCCACCCCCAACTCAGCCGCCATCGTCTCGTCGAACCGCGGCCCACCCACGATCAACAACGGCCGCCTACCGGCCGGCAACGCCTCCCGGAACGCCGCCGACATCTCCCGCGTGTTGTGCAGATGCGCGTCCCGCTGCGTCACCACCTGCGACACCAACACCGCGTCCGCCCGCTCCACCCGGGCCGCCTCCACCAGATCCGGCACACTCACCTGCGCCCCCAGATTGGTGACCTTCAACTCCCGGTAGTACTCCAGGCCCTTCTCCCCGGCAATGCCCTTCACGTTCAGGATCGCGTCGATGCCCACCGTGTGCGCGTCCGTGCCGACACACGCCCCCACCACCGACAGCTTCCGCCGCAACCGCTGCCTCACCACCGCGTTGACCTCCTTGGCCGACAGCAGCGGAAAATCCCGCTCCACCACCTGCACCGCGGAAAGGTCCACCAGATGGTTCACCCGCCCGTACACCACGAAGAACGTGAACCCGTCACCCATCTGCTTCGCGTGCACCAGCATCGCCGGATCGATGCCCATCCTGTTCGCCAACTGCACCGCCGCACCCTCGGCCCGCTTGTCGTGCGGCACCGGCAGCGTGAACGACACCTGCACCATCCCGTCACCGGTGGTGTCCCCGTACGGCCGGACGATCTTCTTCGCCGCGGCGCCGCCCGGCGCCGCGGCACCGACATCCACAGCGGTCATGCCGCCTCCCCTTCCAGGATCTCCGTCGCCGGGTTGAAGTAGTCCGCCTCGTGCCGCGCCACCCCGTCCAGGCCCTTACCCCGGTCCGCCGGCCGCCGCATGATCCCGAACGTGCCCTCCGCGATCGCCGTCAACAACGACTGCTCACCGATGCGCTCCAACAGCTCCACCGCCTCACCCAGCACCCGGTGCGCCCGCTGCTGGATGAACCCGCCCGGCGCCGGCACGAAATCCTCGTGCAACCCGCCCGCCGCACCCAACACGTACCGCACGTTCTGCAGCGCGATGTCCCGGTCCGACAACCACGGCGTCACCACCGCCTCCGTCATCATCCCCACCAGCAGAATCCCCTGCCCCGTCATCGTGCCCACCAGATTGAAGAACCCATCCAGCAGGTTCCCCCGGAACACATCCCCCGTCATGTGCTTCGTCGGCGGCATCCACTTCAACGGCGCCTCCGGAAACAACTCCCGCGCCAACAACGCGTGCGCCAACTCCAGCCGGAACGACTCCGGCACATCCGGGTTGATCTCGAACGCGTGCCCCAACCCCAGCTGCCAGTCCGCCAACCCCGCCTCATGAGCGAAGAACTCGTTCAACAGCTGCGACACCGTCACCGTGTGCGCCTCGTCCACCGCATCCGCAGTGGTCAGATAATTGTCCTCACCCGTGTTGATGATGATCCCCGCCCGCGCGTGCACCTGCCGCGAAAACCGCTGATCCACGAACGTACGAATCGGATTGATGTCCCGGAACAAAATCCCGTACATCGAGTCGTTGAGCATCATGTCCAACCGCTCCAGACCGGCGAGCGCGGCCATCTCCGGCATGCACAACCCCGACGCGTAGTTCGTCAACCGCACGTACCGGCCCAACTCCTTCGACGAGGAGTCCAACGCCGCCCGCATCAACCGGAAGTTCTCCTGCGTCGCGTACGTCCCCGCGAACCCCTCCCGCGTCGCCCCCTCCGGCACATAGTCCAACAACGACTGCCCCGTCGACCGGATCACCGCGATGACATCCGCACCCGCCCGCGCCGCCGCCTGCGCCTGCGGAATGTCCTCATAGATGTCACCCGTCGCCACAATCAGATAGATCCACGGCCGCTGCCTCGGATCCCCGTACCGCTTCACCAGCCGATCCCGCTCCACCCGGCGCCGATCGATCACCCGGACCCCCGCGGCGACCGCCCTCCGCGCGGCCCTGCGCGCCGCGGTCGCCGCCCTCCCCGACGGCACCTCGAACCGCACCGAACCCGCCGCCGCCTTCTGCGCCAGCAACGACACATCCGTCAGGCCCTCCCGGGCCAGCGCGTCGAACACCGGCGCCGCCACCCCGTGCCCCAACCCGACGTCCGCCACCACCGCGTCCACCAGCCGGTTCACCCACGGAATCCCATCCGGATCCGCGCCGGTCACCCCCGCCAGCCGCAGCACCGCCCGCTCCACCGACACCGTCGTGTGGCTACGCGCCAGATCCACCACCGGCCGCCCCGCACGGCGCGCCAACTCCCGCGCCCGCGCCACCAGCGCCGGATCCAGGTCAAGCTTGCCCGTCAAAGCCGTCACAGACCTTCCTCGTAGATCACGTCACCCCGCAGCACCGTCGCCCGGCACACCGGCAACGGCGTCGGATCCTCCGCACCCCGCAACTCCGGGTCGTCGGCCTGCAACACCGGCAAACCCCGCTGCACCCCCGCCGGCGTCGACCACACCGCGAACGTCGCCGCCGCCCCCAACGCCAACACACCCTCACCGTCACGATGCACCGCCCGCCACCCACCCCGGGTGTGCGCCGCGAACGCCGCCCGCTCACTCATCCGCTGCACCGGATTGTGATGCGCCGCCGCCGCCCGCACCGAACCCCACGGATCCAACGGCGTCACCGGCGAATCCGACCCGAACGCCAACGTCACCCCCACCGAATGCATCGCACCCATCGGGTTCGACTCCAACGACCGCGCCAACCCCAACCGCGACTCGTACATCCGCCCCGCCCCGCCCCACAACCGGTCGAACGCCGGCTGCATCGACGCCACAACCCCGAACTCCACGAACCCCGCGATCAACCGCCGGCTCATGATCTCCGCGTGCTCCACCCGGTGCCGCGCCGCCCGCAACCGGTCCAGACCAACCCGCTCCGCCGCCGCCGCAAGCCCCTCCAACACCGTGGAGATCGCCGCGTCACCGATCGCGTGGAACCCACCCTGCATCCCCTGCGCCGCGCAGTCCACCAGATGGTCACGCACCTGCTCCGCCGACAGATAGCCGTGCCCGCACGCCCCCGGCTCCCCGTCCAGATACGCCCCCGACACGTGCGCCGTCCGCGACCCCAACGCCCCGTCCGCGAACAGGTCACCACCCGCCCCGACCGCACCCAACTCCCGGGCCCGCGCCGCACCCCCCAACTCACCCCAGTACCCGTACACCTCCGGCACCCCGTCCCCCGAGACGCCCAACAGGTCCGTGAAGTCCTCCTCGTCGGAGATCCCCGGCCCACCACACTCGTGCACCGCCGCGATCCCCAATGACGCCGCATGCTCCAGGGCCCGCCGCTGCGCCGCGACCCGCTGCGCCCGCGTCACCGACGCGAACGCCGCCGCACGCACCACGTGGTGCGCGTCCCGCCGCAACCACCCCGACCCGTCGAACCCGGCCACCGCCGCCGCGTCCGGGCACGCCGCCAACAACGCCCCCGACACCAACGCCGAATGGATCGACGCCTGCGACAGATACACCCGCCGCCCACCGCCCGCCCGATCCAACTCCTCCGCCCCCGGCGGCACCGGCCGCGACCACGTCGAATCGTCCCAACCGTGCCCCAGCACCACCGCATCCGCCGGCAGCCCCGCCGCGAACGCCGCCACCGCGTCCAACAACTCCCCGGCCGACCGCACCCCCGACAGATCCAACCCCGACAGGGCCAGACCCGTGTCCGTCGCGTGCACGTGCGCATCCACGAACGCCGGCGTCACCAACGCCCCACCCAACTCCACCACCCGATCGGCGGCCGGCGCATCCGCCCCCGACCCCAACCAGGCGATCCGACCATCCCGCACCAGCAGGGCCGTCGCACTCGGATCAGCAGGACAGTGCAGCACGCCACCGCGATACAGGACCGCCGGACGCGACGTCGAGGGATTCGTCATGACACTCAGTCTGCCGCCAGCCGCGCCTCGAACAACGCCCGCACCCCCGGCTCGCCGCGCAGCAACTCCAACGCCAACTCCGCGTGCCCCGGCACGTACCCGTTACCCACCAGCATCGTCACGTCCGCCGCCAGACCCTCCGCGCCCAACGCCGCCGCCGCGAAACTCGTCGCCATCGAGAAGAAAATCACCGTGCCACCGTCCGCCGTCGCCAGCACCGCCCCGTGCTCACAACCCGGCACGTCCACACACACCACCGTCACATCCGCCGGCGCCCCCAACGCCGACGTCACCACCGTCGACAACGCCACCGGATCACGCGCGTCCGCCAACGCCACCTGCGACGCCAACCCCGCCGCCGCCAGCGCATCCCGCTCCGCCGCCACCGGCACCACCCCGACCGTACGACCCGCGCCCGCCCGCCGCGCCGCCGCCAACGACAGCGACCCGCTCTTACCCGCCCCGCCGATCACCGCCACCGTCACCGGCCGCGGATCACCAGCCCGCTCCCGCCGCGCCACATGCTCCGCCACCACCCGCGCCGTCAACGCCGGCGCCCCGCACACGTCCAGCACCGCCAGGGACAACTCCGGGTGCAGGTCCGCCGGCAGCACCGCCGCGATCGACCGGGCGAACAGGATCGCGTACCCGTCGCACGGCACCTGCTCGCTGCGCCCGTCCCAACGCGCCAGGCCGTCGGTGATCGTCAGCGGCGTCAACGTCAGCGACACCAGCGTCGCCACCCGATCCCCGGGCCGCAGCCCCAGCGGGGACCGCCGGCCCGCCTCGTCCACCGTGCCGATCAGCATCCCGCCCGAGCCCGTCACCGGGTTCTGCATCTTCCCCCGCGTGGAGACGATCTCCAGGACCTCGGCGCGGACCTTCTCGCCGTCCCCGCCGTGCTTCTCCGACAACTGTCGGAAACTCGCCGCATCCAGGTTCAGCCGCTCCACCCGGATGCGCACCTCGTTCGGCGCGATCGCCGGGTCGGCATCCAGCCGCCAAGCCGCCTGCGGCAGCACCCCCGCCGGTTCCACGACGCGGTGCAGACCCACCGGTGACGTCACGCCGACCTCCCCTGTCCAGCCGCCCGAAGCCCTGGCCAGAGCTCGCATCGCGGGAAAACTTCCGGCAGACTAATTTCTTCACCGGATATTTTCCAGTAGCCTACGGGCCGCCGATCACAAGCACACGCACCGAGGAGGGGCCGTGACCCAGACCCGACCGGCTGAGACCATGCCTCAGCCCCGTCACGCCCCGGCCGCCGCGGCGACCGCCGGGCAGCCGTACGAGTACCACCGCAGCCCCCTGGTCGAACCCGACTGGACCCGCTTCCCCGGCTGGCGCCACGTCACCCGCGAGCAGTGGGAGAACGCCCAGTGGCAGCGCGCCAACTGCGTCAAGAACGTCAAGCAGCTGCGCACCGTCCTCGGCGACGGAGTGGACGAGACCTTCTACGCCGACCTCGAGGCCGACCAGAAGGCCCTGGCCACCATGTCCATGCTGGTGCCCCCACAGATGCTCAACACCATGGTGCCGTTCGAACCCATGAGCACCGAGGCGTTCCTCGCCGACCCCGTGCGGCGCTACATGATCCCCGTCGCCTCCGACCGGCGCACCGACTGGCCCTCCCACCCGTACGCCAGCCGCGACTCCCTCCACGAGCACGACATGTGGGTCGCCGAGGGCCTCACCCACCGCTACCCCACCAAGGTCCTCGCCGAACTGCTGTCCACCTGCCCGCAGTACTGCGGCCACTGCACCCGCATGGACCTCGTCGGCAACTCCACCCCCGCCGTCGACAAGCTCAAGCTCACCCTCAAGCCCGTCGACCGCTACGACGCCCACATCAGCTACCTGCGGGCCCACCCCGGCGTCCGCGACGTCGTCGTCTCCGGCGGCGACGTGGCCAACGTCCCGTGGAAGAACCTCGAGTCGTACCTGATGCGGCTGCTGGAGATCGAGACCATCCGTGACATCCGGCTTGCCACCAAGGCCCTCATGGGCCTGCCCCAGCACTGGCTGCAGCCCGACGTCGTCGAGGGCCTGGAGCGCGTCGCCCGCACCGCCGCCCGCCGCGGCGTCAACCTGGCCATCCACACCCACGTCAACCACCGGCAGTCGATCACCCCGCTGGTCGCCCGGGCCGCCCAGACCGCCCTCGACGTCGGCGTCCGCGACGTACGCAACCAGGGCGTGCTCATGCGCGGCGTCAACGCCACCAACGCCGACCTGCTCGACCTGTGCTTCGCGCTGCAGGGCGAGGCGGGCATCCTGCCGTACTACTTCTACATGTGCGACATGATCCCCAACGCCGAGCACTGGCGGGTCCCCGTCTGGCACGCCCAGCAGCTCCAGCACGACATCATGGGCTACCTGCCCGGCTACGCCACCCCGCGCATCGTCTGCGACGTGCCCTTCGTCGGTAAGCGCTGGGTGCACATGCTCACCGAGTACGACCGGGAGCTGGGCATCTCGTACTGGACGAAGAACTACCGCACCTCCATCGAGTCCGCCGACCTGGAGGCGCTCGACAAGCGTTACGCCTACTACGACCCGATCGACACCCTCCCGGAGACCGGCCAGAAGTGGTGGCACGAGCACCGCAACGACTGACCGTCTCGACGTCGTCGAAGGGCCCCGGGGTTCCTGCCCGGGCCCCTTCGACGCGCGTGGGTGTCGGGGCGCACGCCGCGCAGTGCGTCCTAGGACACTAGGGGTGGACCGGTGGTCGGAAACCTTCAACCTCGGACATGAGCGTGAAGGGTATCGACATAGAAGGTCATGACCGTATAGCGTGCCCGTCAACCTCGGTCGCCCGAGCTGGGCACGACCGACGTACGTCGTTGTGAGGAGCGCTGTGACCACTCCCCGATCCCCCCGCCTGCGGCGCCGAGGACTGCTCGGCATCCCGGCCCTGCTGGCCGCCGCCTTCACCGTCACCGCCCGCCCCGCACCGGCAGCCGCCGCCAAGCGGGTCGAGTGCCTCGCCGACCTCATCCAGGAGGCCTGATGGCCACCATCCCCTGGCTGGCCGACGTGCTGCGCGCCGCCGGCGTCCAGGTCGTCGAGGAGGGCGACTGGCGCAACCGGATGCGCCCCGGCGACTTCAACCCCATCGGCGTCCTGTGGCACCACACCGCCGCGACCTCCAGCGCCACCAACCCGCACCCGGCCCTCAACATCTGCATCAACGGCCGCTCCGACCTGCCCGGCCCGCTCTGCCAGGCCCTGGTCGACTACCACGGCGTCTTCCACATCATCTCCGCCGGCCGCGCCAACCACGCCGGTACCGCCCGCGCCAGCGGCCCCATCCCCGCCGGCGACGGCAACACCATGCTGATCGGCTGGGAGATCGACTACAACGGCGTCAGCCAGGAGATGACCGCCGCCCAGTACAACGCCTCCATCGCCGCGACCGCCGCCGTGCTCAAGCAGCTCGGCAAGGACTCCAGCTACGCCCGCGGCCACCGCGAGACCAGCACCACCGGCAAGATCGACCCGTCCTTCATCGACCTGAACGTCATGCGCGCCGACGTCGCGGCCAAGATGTCCGGCGGCACCGCCTGGAGCACCATCGTCGACAACGCCACCGCCGGGCGGTTCACCGCCAGCGCCAACTGGGGCGTGTCCTCGTACTCCAGCCAGCGCTACGGCGCCGACTACCGCTACGCCGACCCCGTGGCGGCCAGCGACGCCGCCTGGTACAAGGTCAACATCCCGGCCACCGGCAACTACCGGGTGGACGCCTGGTGGCCCGCCAACGCCGGCTACAACAGCTCCGCCCCGTACGTCATCGCCACCTCCACGGGCAACGTGACCGTGAACGTCGACCAGCGGGCGACCGGCGGACAGTGGCGCAGCCTCGGCACGTTCAACCTGCCCGCCGGCGACGCCAACCGCGTCGGAGTCAGCCGGTGGACGAGCGGCACCGGCCTGATCATCGCCGACGCCATCCGGATCACCCAGGTCTCCTGACCCGAGCGCGGCCGGGGCGGACGCGCGTTCCGCGCCCCGCCCCGGCCGCAGCCCCCTGAGGGGGCCGAACCGTGAGGGCTGGCAGCTCAGCTACTCGACACGCCGGGAAAGGTGCCGCTGAGCCGTCAACGATCATGGGCGTTTCGCTCGGTGGAACAACGTCCTCCTGGGCTCACCCGGCGCGCTCTCCGACACGGAGGACGCTCAGATAACGGCGGGAAGCGCGGTCGCCCATCCGGGTACGGATGCGCCCGGCGATGGCGTCGAGCAGGGGCTCCCGCACATCGGGATCGAGCCTGCGGTACGGCGACGTCGAGCGAAGGAGGTCGGCGAAGCCGTCCCCGTCGAACCACTGGACGGTCGGGTACCAACGCACGATCGTCGGGCCGAACAAGCTGGCGGAAGCGTCGATCAGTCCCCAGCCCTCGCCGGTGGCGCGCACCTCGTCCTCAAGCGGCGGGTGACCCCAGTCGGGATTTCCGGGAGAGAACCGCTCGTGCAGGTCGGCGCTCTCGGCGTACACCTCCGGCTCCCCCGGCCGGCGGACAACCACGTTGCCGAGCAGCGCCAGCCAGCCTCCGGGACGGAGCACGTCGTGCGCCCGCGGCCAGCCGATCGACGGGTCGACCCAGTGCCTCGCCGAGGCAGCCATGAGGACAACGAAGCGCCTGCCACCGTCGTCCCACTCCTCGAACGTCGACGTCTCGCCGAACGCGCCGATCCCGGGCAAGGATACGGACGGTCCGTCGGCACACGCCCCAAGGCGGCCACCCTGACCGATCCCCACCCCAGGACCGGGGCCTCCGCCGGCCGGCCCCGGCGCGGACGGCTCGGGCGGGTCCGGGGACTCCCCGGACCCGCCCGCTCACCGCGTCACTTCGAGAACTTCTGCCGAGCCTCCTGGCCGGCGCGCTCCGCCGCCTCCCGGCCCCGGGCCTCCTGCTGCTGGGCGGCACCCTCGGCCCGCATCCGCTCGTTGTCGGTGGCGTCGCCGATCCGCTCCTTGGCGGCGCCGGCCATCTGCTGGGCCTTGCTCTTCGCCTTGTCGGTGAAGCTCATCTCGACTCCTCTGCTCCGGCGGTTCCGGGGGCCAACGCCCCTCCCCACCCGCATGCCCGCCCGCCGGTGCCGGAAACGCACGCCATGTCGGCGAAATGGCGCCATGCACGCGGCCGGAAAACCGCCCTTTCGCCGACATGGCGTGCACACTCTCTAGGGCATCCTAGGAGGCTGGTGCACGGCATTCGTCCGGGCGCTGGCCAGCCCGCGCCGGCGGGCGCTACGCACCGCGCAGCTGGCCGGGGTGGCCGGGTTGACGACCGATCCCGACCTGGCCGAGTGGAACTACGGCGAGTACGAGGGCCGCACCACCGCCGAGGTGCACGAGGACCGCCCGGACTGGAACCTGTGGACCGACGGCTGCCCCGGCGGCGAGTCACCGACCGAGGTGGGCGAGCGGCTCGACCGGGTGCTCGCCCAGGTCACGCCCCTGCTCGCCCGCGGCGACGTCGCCCTCGTCGGCCACGCACACGCCCTACGGGTGCTCGGGGCCCGGTGGATCGGCCTGCCGCCGTCGGCGGGCGGCCGCCTGCGCCTGGACACCGCCACCGTCAGCGTCCTCGGTCACGAGCACGGCCGGCAGGTCATCCTGCGGTGGAACCAGCCGGCTCCCCCGGCGCCCGCGGCCGCCCCCGGGCCGACCGCTCGCCATTGATCTTCGGCGGCCGGTTCTCGTACGGGGTGGACAGCACCACGGTGGTGCGGGTGGTGACGTTCGCGGCGGTGCGGATCTCCTGGAGCAGCCGCTCCAGGTCCGCCGGGCTGGCCACCCGCACCAGCAGCAGGTAGAAGTCCTCCCCCGCCACGGAGTAGCAGGAGTCGATCTCCGGCAGGTGGGCCAGCCGCTCCGGGGCGTCGTCCGGCTGCGACGGGTCGAACGGCCGGATCGCCACGAACGCGGTCAGCGGCAGGTCCAGCGCCTCGAAGGAGACCCGGGCGCCGTACCCCCTGATCACCCCGCGCTGCTCCAGCCGGCGGACCCGCTGGTGCACCGCGGACACCGACAGACCCACCTTCTCCGCCAGATCCGTGTACGACAGCCGCCCGTCGGCGGTCAGCGCCGCGACGATGGCCCGGTCGATCTCCTCCACGGCGTGCAACCTACCGGGAAACACGCCGTTGCGCGACGACCGGTCCACCCGGCGTGACGCTCGGCGGACCGCGCGGTCACGCACCGCGCCGCCTCAGCCCCTGGCCAGGGCCCGGGAGATGACCAGCCGCTGGATCTGGTTGGTGCCCTCGACGATCTGCAGCACCTTGGCCTCGCGCATGTACCGCTCCACCGGGTGGTCGGCCACGTAGCCGGCGCCGCCGAGCACCTGCACCGCGTCGGTGGTCACCCGCATCGCCGCGTCGGTGGCGAACAGCTTCGCCTTCGCCGCCTCGGTCGAGTACGGCCGGCCGGCGTCGCGCAGCCGGGCCGCGTGCAGGGTCAGGGCCCGGGCGGCGGCGATCTGGGTGGCCGCGTCGGCGAGGGTGAAGCCGAGCCCCTGGAAGTCGATGATCGCGCGCCCGAACTGCTGCCGCTCGCGGGCGTAGCCGACGGCGTAGTCCAGGGCCGCCTGGGCCAGGCCGACGGCGCACGCGGCGATGCCGAGCCGGCCGGAGTCCAGGGCGGACATGGCGATGGTGAAGCCCCGCCCCTCCCCGCCGACGAGCCGCTCGGCCGGTACGCGGGCGTCGTCGAAGGCGATCTGGGCCACCGGGGAGGCGCGCAGGCCCATGGTGCGCTCGGCGGCCTGCGGAAGGATGCCGGGGGTGGCCCGGTCGGCCAGCAGGCAGGAGATGCCCTTCGGCCCGGGCTCGCCGGTGCGGCAGAAGATGCTGTAGAAGTCGGCGACCCGGGCGTGGGTGATCCACGCCTTGGTGCCGGTGACGACGTAGGAGTCGCCGTCGCGCACCGCCCGCGTGGTCAGCGCGGCCGCGTCCGAGCCGCCCTGGGGCTCGGAGAGGCAGTACGCCCCGAGCAGCTCGCCGCCGATCATGTCGGGCAGCAGCTTGCGCTGCTCGTCGGTGCCGAACTGGGCCAGCGGGTAGCAGGACAGGGTGTGCACGCTGACCGCCTCGGCGACGGCGAGCCAGCGGCTGGCGAGGATCTCCAGCACCTGCAGGTAGACCTCGTACGGCTGGGCGGCCCCGCCGTACTCCTCCGGGTACGGCAGGCCGAGCAGACCGGCGCGGCCGAGGGTGCGCAGCACCTCGCGGGGGAACTCGGCGCGCTGCTCGAACCCGGCGGCGCGGGGGGCCAGTTCCCGGTCGGCCAGTTCGGTGGCGAGGTCGAGCAGGTCGTGGGCCTCGTCGGTGGGCAGGATCCGGTCGACGTTCATAGCGCGGTGAGCTCCGTGGGGGTGGTGTTGAGCCGGGTGACGCCGTCCGCCGTGCAGACGACGATGTCCTCGATGCGGGCGCCGTGTCGGCCCGCGAGGTAGATGCCCGGCTCGATCGAGAACGCCATGCCCGGTTCGAGGGGCCGGGAGTTGCCGGCGACCACGTACGGGTCCTCGTGGCCGTCCAGGCCGATGCCGTGGCCGGTGCGGTGCAGGAACGCCGGACCCCACCCGGCGCCGGCGATCAGGTCGCGGGCGGCGGCGTCGACGGCCTCGGCGGTGACGCCGGGACGGACCGCGGCGACGGCGGCGCGCTGGGCGGCGTGCAGGACCGCGTAGTAGTCGGTGAACTCGGCCGGGGCGGGGCCGCCGGCGACGTAGGTGCGGGTGCTGTCGGAGCGGTAGCCCGACGGCATGGTGCCGCCGATGTCGACCACCACCGGCTCGCCGACGCCGATCGGGCGGTCGGAGGTGCCGTGGTGCGGACTGGCGCCGTTGGGACCGGCGGCGACGATGACGAAGTCGACGGTGACGTGGCCGGCCACGCGGATCGCGACGGCGATGTCGGTGGCCACCTCCGCCTCGGTGCGGCCGCGGCGCAGCCACTCGCCCATCCGGGCGTGCACCGCGTCGATGGCGGCGCCGGCCTCGGCGAGCGCGGCGACCTCGGCCGGGGACTTGCGGATCCGCAGCTCGCGCAGGACGTCGCCGGCCAGGCGCTGAGCCGCCCTGGGCAGCAGGGCGCGCAGGGCGAGGACCTGCTCGGCCCACATCCGGTCGGCCAGGCCGACCGCGGCGACCGGCCCGCCGAGGGCGGCGCGCACCAGCGGGTACGGGTCGGTGCCGTCGGCGTGGTCGACGATGCGCACGCCGGTGGCCGGCGCCGGGGACGCCTCCGCGGCGGGACGTTCCAGGGCGGGGACGACGAGGGTGGGCTCGCCGTCGGCGGGCAGCACGAGGCAGGTCAGCCGCTCGCCGGCGTGCGCGTCGTAGCCGGTGAGGTAGCGCAGGTCGGAGCCGGGGGTGAGCAGCAGCGCGTCGAGGCCGGCCGCGGCGGTGGCACGCCGGGCGGCGGCCAGCCGGTCGGCGGGGTACAACTCGTCGGTTCCCACCCGGTCAGCTTAACGGTCGTTCGGGCCGCGCCGTACCCCGGTTGTCGTTCGGCGCGGCAGGTCGCCGCCGCCCGGCCTGGCGTCCCCGCTCATGCACCGGATGGCGCGGCAGCGCGGTTGACCGGACCGTTCAGGATCGCGAGGCACCGCGCGGGGACGTCGCGGCAGGAGGAAGCCCAGAGTTGTACCTTCATTGTCGGCGGAAGTCGCGCAGCCCGATCGCGAGTTGTCGGCGCCCTGGCGTCGCCGGGAGCGACGCCGTGAGCCGTCCGGCCGCCTGTCGAGGGCCTGGTCAGCGGGTCTGCATCGCCTGCGCGAGTTGTGTCGTGCCGGCGGAGAGAAGCCCGTATGCGCCCTCGCCGACCTTGCCCTCCCGGCGGAGGTCGGCCAGCTTGTCGGCAAACTCGCGCAGTTCCTCCCGCGCCTTGTCCAGGTCACCGTCAGCGACCCTCTGCCCAACTTCTCGCAGACGTCTGTCCAGCTCACGACCGGTCTTACGGGGTAGCTGACCCTGCCGCACCAGCCCGTCGACGGTCGTTCGAAGCTGCGTCACGAGCTCGGCCGGACGCGGCGCCCGACGCGCCGGGGACGGGGATGTCGAGGGGGTGGCGGAGGCCTCGTCGGTCACCGTCTCCTCCGTGGGGACCGGCTCCTGCGCGGCGGTGGTGGCGACGGCCGCCGACGGACCGGACCCGGCCTCGCCGTCGTCTCCGGCGACGGCGACCATCACCCCGGCGACAACGAGCGCGACGGCGGCACCCGTCACGGCGAACCACATCGTCCGGCGGCCGTCGTCGATCGGGCGGTGCCGGCCCCCACCGGTCGTCGGAGAAGGGCGCTCGAGCGGCTGATGTAGGTCGGGCGGGACGGACACGGCCGACATCATGCCAGAGGCACGCCCGCAGGCGGGAGCCGCCCGTGCAAGCCGTCCGACCACCGTTTCCCCAGCCGGCCGTCGACCCAACGCGGTCACCTCGCCTCACCGTCGCACTCGTCGCGCACTCGCGGGCGGTATGCCTCGGCCAGCGCCCGGGCGAACCTACGGCGGCGGACGGTGGACGCGGCGGGAGTTGCGCAGCACGATGGCGAGGTTGTCGCCGATCTCACGGGTGAGCGGATCGTCCGGCCCGAAGCTGCGTACCGCCGCCCGGTGGGCCGGTTCCAGGATCTCCAGGGCGGCCGGCGCGTCCCCCGCCATGTACAGCGAGGCGCCGAGGGTCTTGGCGGTGTCGAGGGTCTCCGGGTGGGCCGCGCCGAGCCGGCGTCGCTTCCGGCGCAGGGTGTCCCGCAGCACCGGCAGCCCTTCGGCCCACTGGTGCGTCACGGCCAGCGCGCAGCCGAGATTGTGGGCGAAGGTCAGCGTCGCCGGGTGGTCGCGGCCGAAGGTGCCGACCGCCCGCCGGTGCGCCTCGCGGTGCCGATCCGCCGACTCGACGAGGCGCCGCAGGCGGAACAGCGCGGACCCGAGGCGGTCGAGGGTGACGACCGTCTCCGGGTGCTCGGGGCCGAGTTCCCGCTCGCAGTCGGCCAGCAGCCGCTGCCACGCCCGTTCCGCCGGCGCGTACTGGCCCGCGTCGAACAGGGCCAGGGCCGCCCGCGAGCGTCGCTCCAGGTCGGCCGGCAGCGGGGCCGGCCTGCGCCAACGGAATCCCACGTGGTCTCTCCCTACCGTGTGGCTACGTCGGACCCGACTTGCCCAGCCGGTCGTCGAGCGCGCGCCCCTCCGACGCGCTCACCTCGGCCCCGGCCAGCGGCAGGCCGAGGGCCGCGGCCAGGTCGCGCAGGCGCAGGTCGATGGCCGACTCGATCAGCTCGGCCAGTTCGGCCAGCGTGTCGCGCAGGCGCCGCCAGGCGGTCAGCAGCACGCCGGCCCCGACGAGCAGGGCCGGCCACCACCGCAGGCCCAGCGCGAGATAGAGGCACCCCCAGCCCACCAGCGCGACGGCCTCGCCGTACCGGGTCCGGGCGTCGGTGACGGGCTGCCGCGCGTCGGCGTCGAGCAGCAGCCACAGGCGCGGCCACACGAGCGCCGCGCTGACGTGGTACTGCGCCCGTACCCGGGCCTCGACCAGCCGGACCCGGTCGCCGAGCCAGGTCGGCCGCTGGGGCAGGTACGCGGCGACGGTGGGCGTCCCCGCCCGGCGGGCGGCCGCGAGCGTACGCGAGCGCCTCGACCACCGCGACCGGGTGATCAGGCCGCCGGTGAGGAACCACTCGCGCAGCCACCACCACTGCGCCAGCAGCCCCAGGCCGCGCGCGGCCGTACCCGCCAGCCCCGCCCCGACTCCGACGGCGGACACGACGACCACCAGCCGCCCCGGACGGGCCGCCAGGTCCCGGCCCGCGCGCTCGGCCGCCGCGGCGAGGTGCTCCAGGTCGAACGGTCGGGTGTGACCGAGCGCCACGGCGACCGCGCCAACGGCGACCAGGAGGACGCCCGGCAGGAGGACCGCCGTCATCCAGCGGCCACTGACCCGCTTGCCGACCTCGGTGAGCAGCCCGATCATGCGGGCCGCATGGGCGTGTCGAAGGCCGTGCACCGGGGCAGGTGGCCGTGCTCGTCGCGGTGGGCCCGGCGGGCGCAGCGGTCGCGCGGACAGACGTAATCGGCCGAACCCGCGCCCGGCGGCCGTCCCCCGCCCGGCAGTACGGCCAGTCCCACCGTCGCGCGGTCGGACCAGCTGCGCTGGTTGCCGACGGAGTCGCGGGGCCCCCACTTGCGCAGCGCCCGCTGCGCGGACCCGCCCTCCCGGACCCGCTCGGCGTCGCGGTCGAGCCGGTCGAGCACCCCGTTGCTGCGGGCCTGCTCGCGCAGGGTCGGCAGCAGAGCGCACCAGTCGGCCAGGGAATCGGCTTCGGACTGCACCCGCGCCGCCTTTCGATCCTCGATGGACAATCCCCCCGAGTCTATCGACCTTCCTCTACCCTGGGTTTCTGGCCAGCACGGGGAGGTGTCGCGGTGTTCGGGCGACGGAGCCGGCCACGGCACGCGGGCGACGAGATCGGCGCCGCCCTGCGGGAGGCCCGGGAGTGCCTGGCGGATTTCGAGGGCTCGGGCCGGGTCGCCGACCTCGACGCGGCGATCGCCGCCGGCGACCACGCGCTGTCCCTGTGCGCCTCCGACGCGCCCGAGCGGTTCGCGGTCCTGCTCCTGCTCGGCCAGTCGCGGGCGCTGCGCTCCGAGGCCGCCGACTCGCACCGGGACCTCGCGGACGCCGTGGAGACCTACCGGGAGCTCTGCCGGCTGGCGCCGACCGAGCAGCCCGACACGACCGGTTTCGTGCTGCGCGCCTTCGCCGGCCTGTCGCTGCGGCTCGGCCTGCTCACGGGCGCCCAGCGGCAGGTGGAGGAGGCCGCGCTCGCCGGCCGGGAGATGGACCATCTGGCGTTGTCGACCGGGCACGCCGAGCTGCACTCCGCCGCCGCCGAGATCCTGCAGCACGTGCTGTTCGTGCTGCCACCCGACCATCCCGACCGGGCCGCGTTGGGCGCCGTGCGCGGGGCCGCCCTGATCCGGTGGACGCTGCGTACGGGCGACCTGTCGCGGCTGGACGAGGCGACCGAGGAGGTGGAGGGGGCGGTGCGCCGCTGCCCGGCGGACGACCCCAACCGCCTGCCCTTCCTGGCGCTGCTCAGCGACGTACGCCAGCTCCGCTACGAGCGCGACGGCACGCCCGAGGCGCTCGACGCGATGCTGGCCGTCTCCCGCGAGGTGCTCGACCTCTATCCGGTCGGGCATCCCGTGTCGACGGCCATGCTGCGCAACCTCGGGCTGCTGCACCGCGACCGCCACTGGCTGACCGGCGAGGTGGCCGACCTCGACACCGCCGCGCACTACCTGCGGCTGGCCGTCGACCGCGCCGCGGACCCGGCAGCCCGGGCCGCCGCCGAGGACGCCCTGGCGCAGGTCGTCGACCTGCGTGGCCCGCTGCCCGCGGCCCGCGTCCCGCCCGGTGCCACCCTCGCCGCCGGGCCCGGCATGACACCGCACCGCCCGCCGGCCGAGGTCGGCGACGACCTCGACGAGCTGGCGCGACACGGCGCCGCGCTGTCGGACCTGCTGGGCGAGTACGAACGCACCGGGGACCCGGCGCTGCTGGAGCGCATCCGCGACGACGGCCACACGCTGCTGGCGCCGCTGCCCCGGGACCACCCCGGCCGCTGGCTGATCGGCATGCCGCTCGGCCCCGCGCTGATGCGCCGGTTCGAGACGCATGGCGAGGCGGCCGACCTGGACGAGGCGGTCGAGCTGCTGCAGGAGACGCTCGAGTGCCCGGTGCCCAGCCCGGCCCACCGGGTCGGCGACCTGACGAACCTCGCCGCCGCGCTGATCAACCGATTCCTGCGCGACCGCACCGGCGCCGACCTCGACGAGGCGATCGCCCACAGCCGCCGCGCGGTCGAACTGACGGAACCCACCGACTCCCGCCGCGTCGGCTACCTGCTCACCCTCGGCACCGCGCTGGTCTACCGCTTCGAGCACACCGGGCGGCGGTTCGACCTGGACGAGGCGATCGAGCTCGGGCAGGCGGCGCTCAGCGCGGCCGGCACGGCGGACCACGCCGCCCTCGCCCGGGCGAACCTCGGCAACCGCCTGCGGCAGCGGTTCCTCGTCGGCCACGACCCGGCCGACATCGAGGCGGCCGTGACCCACCTGCGCGCGGCCGTGGCGGCGCAGGACAACCCTCAGGTCCGGCTCAACCTCGCCCTGTCGCTGCGCAACCGCGGGGCGGGGCCCGGCGGCGAGGACGACCTGCACGACGCGGTCGAGCAGTTCCGGTTCGTCCTCGCCGTGGCGCCGCGGCGGTCGCCGATCCGCGTGACCGCCCTGCTGGGCCTCGCCCAGGTGCTCGGGGACCTCGGCCGCGCCGAGGAGGCCGTCGCGGTGCTCGACGGGGTGGCCGAGAGCGGAGCGGGCCGCTCCTTCGAGCGGATGGACGCGCTGACGACGCTGGCGGGGCTGCGCGCCGAACTCGCCGCCGAGGGCCGCGCCGGCTGGCGCGACGCGGCCCGGGCCTACGCGGACGCGGTGCAGCAGCTGCACCTCACCGTGTGGCGGGGGCTCGACGCCGCCGACCGGGACCGGCTGGTCACGCGGTGGCCGACCGTGGCGTGCGACGCCGCCGCGGCGGCCGTGGCCGCCGGCCTGCCGCAGCAGGCCGTCGAACTGCTCGACCACGGCCGGTCCCTGTGGTGGGGGCAGGTGCTGGACACCCGCAGCGACCTGTCCGCGCTGCGGCAGGCACACCCGGACCTCGCGGAGCGGCTGACCGCGCTGCGCACCGAGTCCGACCGGCAGGCGGGCTCGGACGAGCCGGGCGCCGCCGAGCGCCGGCGGCGGCTGGCGGAGGACTGGGACGACACCGTCGCGGCCGTCCGCGCCCGGCCCGGGTTCGCGCGCTTCCTGCTACCCACGCCGTTCGCCGAGCTGGCGGCCGCGGCGGCGGACGGCCCCGTGGTGCTGGTGAACGTCAGCCGTCACCGGTGCGACGCGCTCGTCCTGACCGGCGGGGACGTACGGGTCGTCCCGCTGCCCGAGCTGACCGCCGAGCAGGCCCGCGAACGCACCCACCGGTATCTCGACGTCGTGGCCCGGGTCGGCACGGGCGGCACGTCGTCCGGGCCGCGCGAGCAGGTGCTCCTGGCGTACCTGGAATGGCTGTGGGACGTGGTGGCCGCGCCCGTGCTCGCCGCGCTCCCGGCCCCGGCCGGCGCGCGGCTGTGGTGGTGCCCGACCGGGCCGCTCGCGCTGGCGCCGCTGCACGCGGCCGGCTACCACGACCCGGACGACGCGCCCAGCGGGCGCAGCGTGCTCGACCGCGTCGTGTCGTCGACGACCCCGACGCTGCGGGCCCTGCGGCACGCCCGCCGCCCCTCGGCGGTGCGGGCGCACCGCCTGCTGGTGGCGGCGTACGACGAGCGGCCGGGCTACGTGACGGGGCTACCCGAACTGCCCTCCGCCGCCCGGGAGGCCCAGCTGCTGCGGGCGCGGTTCCCCGCCACCGCGCTGACCGGGCCGGCGGCCACCAGGGCGCGGGTGATGGCGGCACTGGCCGGCCACAGCTGCGCGCACTTCGCCTGCCACGGCGAGACCGACGCGGAGGGCCGGGCGGCGCTGTTCCTCGCCGACGCCCCGCTGACCATGGGCGACATCGCGCACCTCGACCTCGACGGCGCGCACCTGGCGGTGCTGTCCGCCTGCCACACGGCCATGGGTGCGGCCGACCTGCCGGACGAGGCCGGTCACCTGGCCGCCGCCCTGCAGGTCGCCGGTTTCCGGCACGTCGTGTCGACCCTGTGGGCGATCGCCGACGACACCGCGGTCGCCGTCACCGAGGACCTGTACAGCGGCCTGGCCGGGCCCGACGGGGCGGTCGAGCCGGCGCGATCCGCGGGCGCGCTGCACGCCGTGGTCAGGAAGCTTCGGGAGCAGGACCCCTACCAGCCCAGCCGGTGGGCGCCGTTCGTGCACCACGGACGGTGACCGTTTCCCGGTCAGGGCGGCAGGATCGCCGTGCAGACCCGGCGGGTCCGGTCGGGGTGGGTGAGCACGTCGGCGCTGTGCACGTACTGGTCGACGGCGCCGAGCGGCGGGCGTGCCCGGAGGGTCGGGTCGGTGATCGCGGCGCGTAGCGCGACGGCGAACCGGCCGGCGTGCAGCACCAGGAACGGCCGCCGGTGGAAGGGCCGCACGATCGGGTCGACCGGGGTGGCCAGCCCGGTGTCGTTGGTCCAGGCGGCCAGGGTTTCCAGGGCCCGGGCCAGCCCGGCCTGCCGGGCGGCCCAGGCGTCGGAGGCCAGGGCGTCGGTCAGCGCCGCGACCACGGGCGCCGCCGGCGGCAGCCCGGCGAAGAGGGTGCCGAGCCACTTGTCGTACGGGGGCCAGCGGCGGTGCAGCAGCAGGCCGAGCCGCATGAGATCGTGCGCCAGGACGGCGGTCACGACTCGGCTGCCCAGCTCGTCGCCGACCTCCGCGCAGCGGCCCGGCAGGTGCTCGGCCTGGGCGACGCGCGTCCAGGCGGCCGCCAGTACGTGCCGCCACACGTCGTCCGGATACCAGGACAGCGCCGCGCGGGCGGCGGTCAGCGCGCCGTCCAGTCCGTCGTGGAACACGGCCCCGCCGGTGACCTCGGCCAGCCGCTGCGTCGGCGTCGCCAGCCAGTCCCCGACGGCGACGCCCCGGGTCGGGTCGAAACCCAGTCGATCCCGCAGCCAGCCACCCACCTCGTCGACAGTCACGCCGTGCCGGTCGCCGTTGGCGTCGACGACCCCGAGGCGGGCGTCGCCGTGCCCGACGTACCGGGTCGGCCAGCCGAGGAACTCGGCGGGCAGGCCGGCGTCGAGGGCGGCCCGGACCTCGGGTATCCGATCGGTGTCGCGGGCCGCCACGAACAGCTGGGCGCGGGGACCCCAGTCGTGGTCGGTGGAGCGGGCGGTGTCCAGGCCCAGCAGCTCGGAACCGCCGTCGAGCAGCGCCGCCGCGTACCGCAGTCCTGGACAGCGGTCGGCCAGCAGGGGGGCGAGCACCTCGTGGTGGAAGCGCCGGCAGAGCGTCAGGCCGGGTACGAACGCCATGCCAGGCAGTCTGCCCGCCGCGCGGCCCCGCCTCGACGCTTTTCGCCGGCATCCGGGCCACAGCGGCGGGGGCTCGCCCGGCCGGGCCGCCCGTGTGGCGGAACCGTCGGTGCGCTGTGTCAGGCTGTCCGGCGTGGCACACCGACCCCCGATCATGCTGATCGACGCTCCCAGCCTCTACTTCCGGGCCTACTTCGGCGTCCCCGAGTCGGCGGCACGGGCCGAGGACGGTTCCCCGGTCAACGCCGTACGCGGCTTCCTCGACATGCTCGCCACGCTGGTACGTACCCGCCGGCCGGACCGGATGGTCTGCGCCCTGGACCACGACTGGCGGCCGGACTGGCGGGTGGCGCTGCTGCCGTCGTACAAGGCGCACCGGGTGGCGCCGGAGGGCGGCGAGGTGGTGCCGGACACCCTGTCCCCGCAGGTGCCGGTGATCCTGGAGGTGCTGGCGGCGCTCGGCATCACCGCCGTCGGCGCGGCCGGGTACGAGGCGGACGACGTGCTGGGCACCCTGTCGGCGACCCAGCCGGGCCCGGTGGAGGTGGTGTCCGGCGACCGGGACCTGTTCCAGCTCGTCGACGACGCGCGCGGGGTGCGGCTGCTCTACGTGGGGCGGGGGGTGGCGAAGCTGGAGGACTGCGACGACGCGGCGGTGCGGGGCCGCTACGGGGTTCCCGCCGAGCGGTACGCCGACTTCGCCGCCCTGCGCGGCGATCCCAGCGACGGGCTGCCCGGCGTGCCGGGGGTCGGGGAGAAGACCGCGGCCCGGCTCGTCGACCGGTACGGCGGCATCGACGCGATCCTCGCCGCGCTGGACGACCCGGCCTCCGGTTTCGCCCCCGGCCTGCGGGCCAAGCTCGACGCCGCCCGCGACTACCTGGCCGTCGCCCCGAAGGTGGTGCGCGTGGCGCTGGACGTGCCGCTGCCGGCCCTGCCCACCACGCTGCCGCAGGCGCCGGCGGACCCGGACCGGCTGTTGGAGCTGGCCCAGCGGTGGAACCTGGCAGGCTCCTGCCGCCGCCTGGTCGACGCCCTGGCCACCACCGCCTAACTAACCCGCCCCGCCCGCGCCGCCCGCCCGCGCCGCCCGCCCTGCGCCGCGATCTTGCACTTTCGGCCCCGGCAAAACGGGTAATCGGCTCATTTCGTGGGCCGAAAGTGCAAGATCGGCGCGCGCTGGCCCTGGGCCGGCGGCCAGCGTGGTGCCGGCCAGTACCGGGGCGCTCAGCTCGCGGCGTGATAGGCGAGCACGCCGCGGTTGACCGCGGCGATCGCCTGCCGGGCCGTGCTGCGCAGGTCGGCCGACGCGCCGCCGGAGTCGGCGAGCTGGCCGAGCAGATCGACGACCTGCCGGGCCCACCGGACGAAGTCCCCGGCGGGCATCTCGCCGTCGAGCTGGTGGCCGCTGGCCAGCACCTTGGCCAGGGCCTCGCCGCGCGCCCACCGGTAGATGGGCCAGGCGAAGCCGAGATCCGGTTCGCGGGTGACGGCCAGTCCCCGGCCGGCCTCGTCGGCCTCGATCTCGCCCCACAGCTTGAGGGTCTCCTCGACGGCCTCCGCCACGGGCCCACGCGGCAGCGACGCCCGCTCGTCCAGGTCGCGGCGGGCCTCGAAGACCACCACGGACACGGCGGCGGCCAGTTCGGCCGGGGACAGCCCGTCCCACACGCCCCGGCGCAGGCACTCGGCGACCAGCAGGTCGGCCTCGGTCCAGATCCGGCCGAGCATCCGCCCGGCGTCGGTGACCGCCCCGTCGGCGGCCAGGTAGCCGCGCGCGGTGAGCAGGGCGACGATCCGGTCGAAGGTGCGGGCGAGCGAGCCCGTACGGCCGGCGACCCGCTGGCGCAGCTCCTCGGTGTCGCGGTCGAGCCGGCGGCGCCGCTCCGCCCAGCGGGCATGCTCCTCCCGGTCGGGGCAGGCATGGCAGGGGTGCCGGCGCAGCTCGTCGCGCAACTGGGTGAGCGCGTGGTCCTCGGCGCCCGGCCGCCGGGACCGGCCGCCGCGGCGGCCGGCGTGCCGGTCCAGGCCGGTGCCGGTCACCTGGGCCGCCAGGTCGCGGCGGGCCGCCGGCGAGCGGTGGTTGAAGTGCTTGGGCACCCGGATGCGGGCGAGGACCTCGGCGGGGGTGGTGAAGTCGCCGGCGCTGACCCGGCCGGCCCAGCGGTCCTGGGTGAGCACCAGCGGGCGGGGCTCGCCGAACCCGCCGGTGGCCGGGTCCAGCACGACCGCGAGGCCGGCGCGGCGGCCCGAGGGCACCCGGATCACGTCGCCGACGCGCAGCCGCTCCAGCGACGCCACCGCGGCGGCCTTGCGCTGGTGCTGGCCCTGCCGGGCGAGGGCGCGTTCCCGGTCGCCGATGGCCACCCGCAGCGCGAAGTACTCGTCGAAGTCGCCGTGGTGGCAGGCGGCCTCCGCGCCGTACGCCTCGATGGTCTCGGTGTTGCGCTGCACCTGCCGGGCCAGGCCGACCACCGACCGGTCCGCCTGGAACTGGGCGAAGGAGGACTCCAGCAGGGCGCGGGCCGGCTGGGCGCCGACGCTGCCGACGAGGTTGACGGCCATGTTGTACGACGGCCGGAAGCTGGAGCGCAGCGGGTAGGTGCGGGTGGAGGCCAGCCCGGCCACGTGCCGGGGGTCGGTCTCCGGCGACCAGACGACGACGGCGTGCCCCTCGACGTCGATGCCCCGACGCCCGGCGCGGCCGGTGAGCTGGGTGTACTCGCCCGGGGTCAGGTCGACGTGGGCCTCGCCGTTGAACTTCACGAGGCGTTCCAGCACGACACAGCGGGCCGGCATGTTGATGCCCAGGGCGAGGGTCTCGGTGGCGAAGACCGCCTTGACCAGGCCCCGGACGAACAGCTCCTCCACGACCTCCTTGAACGCCGGGAGCATGCCGGCGTGGTGGGCGGCGAGGCCGCGCTCGAGGCCGTCGAGCCACTCCCAGTAGCCGAGCACGGACAGGTCCTCGCCCGGGATGGCGGTGACCCGGGACTCGACGACGCGGCGGATCTCCGCCCGCTCCTCCGGGGAGGTCAGGCGCAGGCCGGCGGCGAGGCACTGCTGCACGGCGGCGGCGCAGCCCGCGCGGCTGAAGATGAACAGGATCGCCGGGAGCAGCCCCTCCCGGTCCAGGCGGTCGACGATGTCGGGGCGCAGCGGGCCGCGCCAGCGCGGGCCGCG
Organism: Micromonospora sp. B11E3; assembly: GCF_039871625.1. Lineage (NCBI taxonomy): Bacteria > Bacillati > Actinomycetota > Actinomycetes > Micromonosporales > Micromonosporaceae > Micromonospora > Micromonospora sp. B11E3. The sequence continues at coordinate 25,461 of NZ_JBDPMC010000029.1, forward strand.
GCGGCCGCCGCCGGGGAAGGCGCTGCGTCCCTCCCCCAGCTCCAGGCGGCGCATGGTGTCCCGGGTGTAGCGCAGCAGCTCCGGGTGCACGTCGTGCTTGCGGGCGGCGTCGGCGTCGTGGAACAGGTCGAACATCCGCCGGCCGACCAGCATGTGCTGCCACAGCGGCACCGGCCGGTGCTCGCTGACCACCACGGCGGTCTCGCCGCGGACGGTGACCAGCCAGTCGGCGAACTCCTCGGCGTTGGAGACGGTGGCCGACAGCGAGACCAGGGTGACCGACGCGGGCAGGTGGATGATCACCTCTTCCCAGACGCCGCCGCGGAACCGGTCGGCGAGGTAGTGCACCTCGTCCATCACCACGTACGCCAGGCCCTCGAGGGTGGCCGAGCCGGCGTAGAGCATGTTGCGCAGCACCTCGGTGGTCATCACCACCACGGGCGCGTCGCCGTTGATCGCGTTGTCGCCGGTGAGCAGCCCGACCTGGTCGGCGCCGTAGCGGTCGACCAGGTCGTGGTACTTCTGGTTCGACAACGCCTTGATCGGGGTGGTGTAGAAGCACTTGCGCCGGGCGGTGGCCGCCTCGGCGTCGCCGGCGGGCGCCGGCGGGCCGGGGGCGCCGCGCAGCGCCAGGTGCACGGCGAACTCGCCGACCACGGTCTTGCCGGCGCCGGTGGGGGCGCAGACCAGCACGCCGCTGCCCCGTTCGAGGGCCTGGCACGCCTCCCGCTGGAAGTCGTCGAGATCGAACCCCAGGTCGAGGGCGAACTCGTCCAACGCCGGAAACTGTGCGGCCTGCGCGGCCCGGCGGCGCGCCGCGGCGTACCGCTCGGCGGGACTCGACATGTCCTCAAGATTAGTGCGTGCGCCGCCGGGCCACCGGCCAAGGCCATCCGACAGGGGCGTCGGAGGCGGTCGGTAGGGTGCACGGCGTGCCGGATCATGCCGAATCACCCCGTCCGATTGCCCGCGGTGCCGTGGAGGACGCGACCCGGGCGTCGCGCCGGCCCGTCGAGGCCGCGCTGTTCGACTTCCACGGCACGCTCGCCCAGGTCGAGGAGCCGCACGAGTGGGTGCTCGCGGCGGCGCGGGCGTGCGGGGTGACCCTGGAGCGGGTCCGGGCCACGGCGCTGGCCGACCGGCTGCTGACCGCGGGCCGGGCGGGCGGGCCGCTGCCGGCCCGGGTGCCGCCGGCGCTGGCCGAGCTGTGGGCCGACCGGGATCTGTACCCGCACGCGCACCGGGGCGCGTACACGGGGCTGGCCGAGACGGTGGACGCCGGCATCGACGGTCTCGCCGACGCGCTGTACGAGCGGCTGCTGGTGCCGGACGGGTGGGTGCCGTACCCGGACACCGCGGCGACCCTGACGGCGCTGCGGCGGGGCGGGGTGAAGGTGGCGGTGGTGAGCAACATCGGCTTCGACATCCGGCCGCTGTTCGCCGCCTGGGGGCTCGACGGGCTGGTCGACGCCTACGCCCTGTCGTACGAGGTGGGGCGGTGCAAGCCGGACCCGGCGATCTTCTGGCGGGCGTGCGGGATGCTCGGGGTGGATCCGGAGCGGGCGCTGATGGTCGGCGACACGGCCGCCGACGCCGGCGCGGTGCGGGCCGGCTGCGCGGTGCTGGTGCTGCCGGAGGCCGAGCCGGGCCGGGCGAACGGGCTGGGGTCGGTGCTCGACCTGGCGCTGGACGGCTGAGCCGCCGCACGCCGGGCGCGGGTTCCGCCGCCGCTCGCGTCCGCGGCGCCGCAGGAGTGGCACTGTTCACGCCACCATTGACCAATGTTTGTTAATGTGCTAACGAACGCCCCATTCGTGTGTAAGAAAAGCGACGAGAAGGGTCCCTTCCCCCCAGTTTGGACAGGGATAACATGGGCGTGACTTATTGCCGAGCGTCGTTGGATAATGGCCCGCCGCGATGATCCTCGCTGACATCGCGGGTCGGGTTCAGCTCCCTCGACACTCACCGAAAGGGACAATTCCGTGAAGCGGGACTACTCACCTGTGCTGCCGGGCAACGGCGATACGGACTACGCGCGATACATGCGCACGGACGAGTTGCTCGACCTGCAACGGCGCCCGGAGGACATGATTCACCGGGACGAACTGCTCTTTCAGGTGGTGCACCAGTCCGCTGAGCTGTGGCTCAAGCTCGCGGCGGCCGACCTGGCCCAGGCGACCGCCCACGTCGAGACCGACGAACTGTCCGCGGCCGAACTGATGCTGACCCGGGCGACGCTCGGGGTACGGTTCCTCACCGACCAGCTGGAGATGTTCCGGTACCTGAACCCGGTCGACTTCCAGTCCATGCAGCCCGCGTTCGGCAACGGCTCCGGCGCCGAGTCGCCCGGCTGGAAGCAGGTCCAGACCGTGAGCCGAGGGCTCGGCCGGGCGTTCGCCGACCTGCTCGCCGCGCGCCAGGTGGATCTCGCGAAGCTCTACCTCGGCGACCCGGCGGACCCCGTCTACCGGCTGGCGGAGGCGATGACGGAGTGGGACGAGCGGGTCGTGTTCTGGCGGGAGCGCCACTACAAGGTCGCCCTCCGCATCGGTGGGCACGCGCCCGCGGGGGTCAAGGACAGCAAGGCGAACATGCTCGCCAAGCTGATGGAGTACCGGTTCTTCCCGGAACTGTGGCAGGTCCGCGTAGGCCTCGGCCGCACCTCGGAGGGCGGTCTTCCCGGCGAAGAAATCAGCACCCCCGAGGTTCGCGAACCGTAGGGCACGGCACCGTCCGGCTTGACGACATCTTCATGAATTCAGGTACGGCCGGTGCGCGAACTGACGACGCGGCTGTCGGGCACGGCTGATCCCGACATTTTTCCCCACGCGGCCGGGGTGGTGGAGTTCCACCGGACCGACAGATATTTGCGCCGGCAGGGCACTCCTCGCCCTGTCGGACGGGATCCGGGCGCACGTCGGCCCGGACGGGCCGGGCGCCGCGGCCGGCCCGTCCGGGTTGCCGCGCCGGTTCCTCGACGTCGTGCTCGACAAACGGGACGCCGGCCACCGTCCCTGCCCGTCGTTCCCACCCATGTGACTGGAGGCTGCCCCGCGTGAGCGCACCCGACCTGGAATCCACCGCCGACGTGGCCCGGCCGCTCGACGCCGGCCCGCACGCCGCGTTGCGCGCCCAGTTCCCCCTGCTGGAAAGCTGCGTCTACCTCAACAGCAACTCCACGGGCGCGGTGCCCCGGGACGTGGAGCACGTCCTGGCCCGCTACTGGGAGACTCTGCGCACCTGGCGGGACGACGTCTGGCAGGGCTGGCTCGAGGGCCTCGCCCGGTACGCCGACTCCGTGGCCGCGCTGATCGGCGCACCCCCGGGCAGCGTGGTCACCGACGCGAACCTGAGCACCCTGCTGGCGCGGGTCGCCTCCTGCTTCGACTACCGCCCGCCCCGCAACCGGGTCGTCACCACCGACCTGGAGTTCCCGACCGTGCCGTTCATCTGGAACGCGTTCCGCCGCTACGGCTCCCACCTCGACGTGGTCCGCTCCGGTGGGCCGCGGTTCGACGAGGACGCCCTCGAACGGCACATCGACGAGCGGACCCTGCTGGTGTGCGTGCCGCACGCCAGCTACAGCTCCGGGGCCACCCTGGACCTGGCGCGCCTGGTCCGACGCGCCCACGACGTCGGTGCCCTGGTGGTCGTGGACGCCTTCCAGACCGTCGGGGTGATGCCGCTGGACGTGACCGCGCTCGGCGTCGACATCGTCCTCGGCGGGTCGCACAAGTGGCTGTGCGGGGTCGGCACCGCCTTCCTCTACGTGCGCCCCGACCTGGTGGGCGACCTGCAGCCGGCGGCGACGGGCTGGCAGGCCGGCGACCGGGCGATGACGTTCCAGCCGTCGACGGGCTGGGCGGCCGGGGCCCAGCGGTTCGCCGGCGGCACGCCGTACCCGCTGACCTCGCTGGCCTCCCAGGTCGGCCTGGACCTGCTGGCGGGCGTCGGCATGCCGGCGATCCGGGCGCACTCGCTGGCCTGCACCCAGCGGGTCATCGACCGGGCCGAGGCGGCCGGCATCGGCGTGGTCAGCCCGACCGAGCCGCACCGGCGCGGCGGCGTGGTGTGCCTGGACGTCCCCGACGGGGAGACGGTCAAGAAGCGGCTGGCCGAGCGGAACCTGATCTGCAGCTGGCGCGGCTACCTGCGGGTCGGCCCGCACGTCTACAACACCCTCGAAGAGATCGACGAGTTCATGGACGCGCTGGAACGCCAGCGGCGAGGGAGCGACCGATGAGCGTCACCCTGTCCCCCCGGGCGCTGATGAGCCTGCTCGTCAACGGGCCCAAGGCCGTGGACGTGCTGGAGACCGCGCTCGCCGTCGGGCTGCTCGACGCCCTCGAGGCGGGGCCGGGCCGCCTCGGCGAGCTGGCCGAGCGCCTCGGGGCACGGCCGTTGCGGCTGTACAAGTTCCTCGACTGCCTGGAGACCCTCGGCGTCGTCGAGCGCGACGAGCCCGGCGACGACATCGCGCAGGCGGTGTACCGGGCCGTACCCGGGCTGAAGGAGGCGGTGCTGGCCGTCGTCGGGCCGGAGGCGATCGAGCGCGACCGGGACCGGTACCCGTGGCGGCGGCTGCACGGCCGGCTGGCCGAGAGCCTGCGCGGCGAGGTCAGCATGACCGAGGACGACTTCGTGTGGCCGCCGAAGACCGACGAGCAGACCGCCGCGTTCGAGCGCAGCATGTCAGCGGGCGTCGGGCCGGCCGTCGAGACGATCCACCGGCACGCCGACCGGCTGTGGTCGGGCCGGCGGCGGTTCCTCGACGTGGGCGGCGGCGACGGCACGCTGGCCGCGCGGGTCCTCGACGACGTCCCGGACCTACGCGCCGACGTGTACAACCTGCCGGCCGTGGCTCCGCTGGTGGAGCAGACGAGGGCCCGGTGCGGGCACCCGGACCGGCTGGGGTTCGTCGGCGGGGACTTCTTCGCCGGGCCGCTGCCGTCCGGGTACGACGCGCTGGCGTTCGTCCGGGTCCTGCACGACTGGCCGAACGACGTCGCCCGGCGGCTGGTCGAGAAGGCGTACGCGGCGCTCGAACCGGGCGGGCTGCTGCTGATCTGCGAGGAGTTCCGCACCCCGGACCGCCTCGCGATCCAGTTCTTCTGGAGCTACTTCCTCGTCGGCGTCGACAGCGCCTTCAGTCGGCTGCGGGAGGCGGAATGGTACACCGGCCTGCTCAAGGAGGTGGGCTTCGAGCGCATCGAGGTGCTGCCGGGCGGGTGGGAGCTGGTCACGGCGTACAAGCCGACGACGACGTGACCCGGGACGGCCCGCCCGCCGACGGCCCTCCCATGGCCTACCGGTCCGGGTCCGCGGCGCGGGCCGTCACCGCGCCCAACTCGGCGACGGCGGCCGGGTGCGCAAGAACGGTTACCAGACGACGGGCAGGTGGCGAAGGCCGCGAAAGAGAGCACCGCCGGCGTCCTGTGGGGTGAAGCCGTCGGCGAGGCGCAGGCCCGGCATCCGATCGAGCAGCCGCTCCAAAATCGAGGTGATCTCGATCTGGGACAGCTCGCTGCCCAGGCACAGGTGGATGCCATGCCCGAACGCGAAATGCTTGCGGGAATTCCCCCTGTGCAAGTCGAATTCAGCCGCGTCGGATCCGAATTCCGTCTCGTCAAGGTTCGCCGATTCGAGGCTGATGACGACGCGGCTGCCGGCCGGCACGGCGACCCCGTCGATGGTGGTGTCGGCGACCGCTTTGCGCATGACCCACTGAATCGCGGTGCAATGGCGCAGGCCCTCGTTCCGGGCCGACGCGATGAGCGAGCCATCGGCCAGGAGTTCTTCCCACCGAGCCCGCTGGACGAGCAGCTGGTAGACGGTCCACCCGATGGTGTACGCGGTACTTTCCAGGCCAGCCACAACGACCTGGAAGGTGTGGAACGCGACCTCGCGGTCGGTGAGCCCGCGGCCGTTGTCCTCGGCCGTGACGAGCCGGGTCAGGATGTCGTCTGCTTTGGCCGGCTGGGTGCGGCGAGCAATGGCCAGCCGGGTCAGATATTCCTCGAGCTCGGTCCACGCGGGAATGGCGAAGATGTCGCCCGGGACGTGCGCTGACAAGTCCAGACACAGGCGGGACACATATGACCAGTCAGCCTCGGGGATGCCGACGAGGCGACCGATGACTGAGGACGTGAGCGGCATGGCAAGGTCGGTGACTATGTCCGCCGGTCCACCGGCCGGAAGCCGGTCGATAAGCGCATCCGCAAGTTCGCCGATCCAGGGCAGGGCGTTCACCATCGCCTTTCGCTGGAACGCCGGACGCAGGACGCCACGCAGGAACGTGTGCTCAGGCGGGTCGCTCTGCGAGATGAGGGATGGAACGGCCTCGCTGCCAGTGTGCAGGATGAAGTTCCCCGCGCTGCTCAAAGACGCATGGTCGAGCAGCGCCTGCCGGGTCGCCTCATGGGTGGTGACCAGCATCAGTCCGGGAGCCATCTCGGACACTGGGCAACCGGTGGCTCGGTTGGCGGCGAGACCAGCTCGCGCGTGTACGGACGTGTCATCGGTCAGAGGATTATACGTTTCGGTGACCATCGCAGCTCCAACCGAGAGGACGGGTAACCCAGAAATGGCGCTGGGGACGGGGTTCATAGGTGACGCAGGAGGCACGATCGCTGTTGATCCAGGGATGGATCGTAAATTCCGACGCATCGTCCGTCAACTGTCTGTCGCGCGTCGATCATGGATTTGTGGCACCTGACAAAGTGGGGCGTTCACCGTGTTTTCTGGCACCACAACCGCATGATCGGCAAGAGCGAACCCGGTCAATGCTGGCGGACGCCGCACCAGCCGGACGGGTCAGCCGTCGAACCGCTCCCAGACAAAAAATCGAGTCGCGAAGCGGACGTGGCGCCGACCGATGGGGGCACCCGATGCAGTGAAGAAACTGCAGCAGAAATGCGCTCTGCGGCGCACGCTCCTGTTCTGCGTCGAGTCCGTCGTACTGGACTGTCGGGTCGGCTGACCGTGCGGAGCGACCGCCGGTCCATGTCCGCCGCTCGACCGCGCCCGCCCGGGATCCCGGACGGCTGCGGCTCTTACCGGTCCCCGGGGACGGCCATCTCCCCCAGCAGCGACCAGCCGTCCTGCGGAATCGTGACGGTGACGATCCGGGGCGTCTCGGCGAGGTGGGGCGGCAGCGTCCGCTGCGCCTTCCTGAAGTGCTCGGACCGCACGTGCGCCGCCCCGGCGTCCCCGTCGCGGAACGCCTCCACCAGGACGTACTCGGTCGGATCGTCGACGCTGCGGGCCCAGTCGAACCACAGGCAGCCGGGCTCGCTGCGGGTCGCCCGGGTGAACTCGTCGGCGACGGCGGGCCACCGTTCGGCGTGCTCGGGCAGCACCCGGAACTTGGCGGTGATGAAGATCATCTGGTCTCCTCGGCTCTGACGCGCGGGCTACGACTGGGCCCGCCGTGCCGGTCGGGAACGACTCGGGCCCGGCCGCCCACCATATAGGCGCTGGTGGACGCGAGGGCCGGCCGACGCCGTCAGGCGCCCAGCCGCTGCCGTGCCACGAACTTGGGCACGACCATCCGCCACGCCTCGGTCACCAGTTCCGTCATGTGGTCGTGGTCGAGCGGGTCGAGGTGACAGCAGACCCAGTTGAAGCGCAGGTCGGACGTGGGAGGCAGGAAGAACAGGTCCGGCTCGCCGGCGATCAGCGCGTCCCGTTCCTCCTTCGGATACCCGAAGCCCATCGTCGTCTCGTCGCGGGAGAACGCGACGTACACGATGGAGCCGACCCGGAACTTCACCCGGTCGCGGATGAGGTGCTCGGTGCTGCGGGGCAGCGTCCGTGCCAGGGCCCGTACGTCCGCGACCGTCACCATGCCAGCGACCGTAACGGCGGCGGGTCCCGCCGTCGACCCCGCCGCGCCGGGTTCGGGTCTGACCGCTGCTGCGGCCGGATCCGCCGTTCCCGGTGGGCCCGGGCTGCTGTTTCGGGCGACGGCGCCACGGGTAGGTCGGGCCGGGGAAATACTTCGATAGCCGTGGAGGCCGTTCCCATGAAGGACAATTTCACGAACGCGGTGGGCGACGCCGTCCGCTCGGTGCTGCTGTTCCTGCCCAAGGCGGTCGCGTTCCTCGCGATCCTGCTGGTCGGTTGGCTGATCGCCAAGGCCGTGCTCAGGGTCGTCGACAAGGTGCTCGAGCGGGTGCACTTCGACCGGGCGGTCGAGCGTGGCGGCATCAAGACCGCCCTGGCCCGATCCCGTTACGACGCCAGCGACATCGTCGCCAGGCTGGCCTACTACGCGGTCCTGCTGGTCACCCTGCAGCTCGCCTTCGGCATCTGGGGCCCGAACCCGGTGTCCGACCTGATCCACGGCGTCGTCGCGTGGCTGCCCAGGGCGTTCGTCGCGATCGTCATCGTCGTGGTCGCCGCCGCCATCGCCAGGGCGGTCAGGGACGTCATCTCCAGCGCCCTCGGCGGCCTCTCCTACGGCCGGGTCCTCGCCACCGGGGCCTCGGTGTTCGTCCTCGGCCTGGGCGTCATCGCCGCCCTCAACCAGATCGGCGTGGCCACCACGGTCACCACCCCGGTGCTCATCGCCGTGCTCGCCACCGTCGGCGGCATCCTCGTCGTCGGCGTCGGCGGCGGCCTCGTCCGCCCCATGCAGAGCCGCTGGGAGGGCTGGCTCGCCCGCGCCGAGGAGGAGTCGCAGGCCATCGCCAGCCACGCCCGCGCCTACGCCGCCGGCCGCCGCGACGCCGACGCCGCGATGACGGCCAGGCCGCCGGCCCAGCCCGTCGCCGGCGACCCCGGGTCGGCCGTGCCGCAGGCCCGGCCCGCCGCCGACGAGTCGGTGGCGGCAAGCGACGAGGCCACCATGGTCATCCCGCCGGTCCGCCGCGGCGACTACCGCTGACCGGGCGGCGCACGGCGACGACCGCCGGCCGGCGGTGGGGCGGGATCCGACCTGCGGGGACGATCCCGCCCCCGTCGGCGTGGCCGGGGCCGGGTCACCGCGCCGTCTCTCCAGCAGGCTCGCCGACCGCCACCCGTCGCCGTCGAGAGCACTCGTGCGGTGACCCACGCTTGGCGGAGTCGTGTCGATCCTGGGGGCGGGACAGGGGCCGGCGACTCGTCCGGGCCGGCCGCGGGGTCAGGCGGCCGTGCCGGCGGTCAGCACCTCGAACACCCCGATGACCTGCATCGTCCTGCGCGTGACGCCGCGCGGGTTGGTGGCCTGGAACGCGACGCCGCTGCTGTTCGCGGCCGTGCGGGCGTCCAGCAGCGCGCCGATGCCCGTGGAGTCGCAGAAGGTGACCCCGGCGAGGTCGACGACCAACCGCCCGGGCCGGCCCGCCGTGATCGCCTGCGCCACGCTGTCGTACAGCGTCTCGACCGTGGCCAGGTCCAGCTCGCCGGCGAGGACCAACCGCACCGCCCCGTCGGCGTCGACGTGCCGGGCGACCTTCACCGCCGCTCCCCCCTCGCGCTGCCCGGCGAACGCACGGGCCTGCCGGGGTACGGGCGCAACTCGACCCAGACCCGCTTGCCGCCCTCGTGATCGTGCACGCCCCACCGCGCCGACAGGGCCTCGATCACCGCGATGCCCCGCCCCCCGACGCCATCGGGGTCACGGCGACGGGGCACGACCGAGGAGCCGTCCGCGACCGAGAGCACGACCCTCCCCTCGTGGGCCTCGGCGGTGAACTCCACGCAACCGCCCCCGTGGCGTACCGCGTTGGTGACGAGCTCGCTGGTCACCACCGCCGCGGCGTCGAGCCACTCCTCGTCCCGGAAACCCCAGCCCTCGAGCAGGGCGGTCACCGCCCGACGTGCCGCACCGGGCGCGTGTATGCCGAGGGGCAGGTCGAGGTGGGCGGTCAGCTCGCTCATGGCCGACGAGATCCTGTTCTGCTGGCGGGTACTGACGGCCGCGAGTCCGCGATGCCATCGACGCGGTGGGACACTACCCGTCCGGCCACGTGGAGAAACCTACCCGTCGGTGGCGAGGGGCGCCCGCCGGGCGAGCAGGAAGACCGCGACGGCCACGACCGCGAGCCCGAGCACCTGGCCCACCGCGGGCCCGGCGCCGGTCATGATCCGCTCGTCCAGCCAGAGCAGCCCGACCGCGATGGACACCAACGGGTCGGTGACGGTGATGGTCGCCAGGGCGGGCGCGCCCATCGGGCCGGCCTGGTAGGCGTTCTGGCTCAGCAGCACGCCGAACGGGCCGAGCACGGCGATGGCGTAGGTCTGCCACTGCCCGAACACCGACAGTGGGCTCGCCGCGAGGTGGAAGCCGAGGCTGCTGATCAGCCCGGCCGTCACGCCGTAGCAGACGCCGGCCGCGAGGGCCAGCGGCAGCGGGCGCCACCGGCGCTCCAGCCGCACCGCGGCCAGCAGGCACAGCCCCACCGAGATCACCACCGCGACGCCGAGCAGCAGGGCCGAGCCGACGGAGCCGAACCCCTGCCCCTGACCGCGGGTGGGCCGCGTGGCCGCCAGGAAGGCGGCGAGCCCGAGCAGGCACAGCGTCGACTCCAGCAGCAGCGGCGGGTCGGGCCGGTGGTGCTCGGCTGCGGCGAGCACCAGGACGTACCAGATCAGCCCGGTCACCAGCAGCGGCTGCACCAGGATGAGCGGCACCAGGCTCAGGGCCGCGACCTGCAGGGCGAACGCCGCCGCGGCCAGCACGACCGACCAACGCCAGATCGACACGCGGAACAGCCGCACCAGCAGCCGCGGCTGCCCGGCCCGTTCCTCGGGCACCTGGCGGGAGGCGCGGTACTGCAGCACCGAGCACGTGCCGAACGCGGCGGCGGCGGCGAGGGCGAGCGGCGCGCCGGCCGCCAACTGTCCCGTGTCGCTCACCGGTGCACCGCCAGGATGCCCCGTCCTTCAGGGCGGGGCGGAATGGCGGGCGCCTCGTCAACCACGATCGTCCCGGCGGCCATACCGTCTCCTTGCGGTGTCGCGTGCGGGCCGGGCCTACCCGGCCCGACCGGGGGTAAACGCCGGTCGGCGCTTCAGGGCGGTCGCCGGTCGAGGCGGCGCGGCAGCGGGAGGGTGCGCCACGGCAGCCGCAGGAGCAGCCGCGCGATCAGCAGCCCCAGCAGGTATCCGCCGATGCTGTCGGTGAGCCAGTGGTAGCTCAGGTACGTGGCGCCGGTGAAGGCCAGCGGGCCGGGCAGCCACTGCAGCAGGCGGCGCGGCGCCGCCGCCAGATACGGTGCGAGCAGCACCGCCAGCACCGTGTGGTAGACGACGGCGTTGCTCACGTGCCCGGACGGGTAGTACTCCTCCCAGCCGTCGCCGTACATGCCCGCCGACCCGTGGTGCGGGGCGCCCCGGGACGTCCACCGCTTCAGGCCGACGATCAGCAGCGTGCTCACGATCGGAGCCAGGCCGGCCAGGACGATCGGGCGCACGGTGCGGTGCCGCCAGGCCAGCCAGCCGGAGACCAGCACGGTGACCGTGGTGAGCGGTCCGCCCTGACCGAACCCGTCGAGGATGCGCATCACCACGTACACCGGCGGCGGGCGGTGCGCGTCGCACCAGTCCCGCACGGCGATGTCCAGGCGCAGCAGCGGCGGCGACCAGGCCAGCGCCGCGGTGAGCGCGGCGAACGCGGCGACCAGCAGGGCGTCGAACCACCAGCCGGCCGGGACGGGCGTCAGCACGGGTACGCCGAGCGGGCGGGGCCGCGGGGGTCGCGCCCGCCGCGCCCCTGGTCGCCCCGTTGCCATGACGCCTCCCGGCAGTGCCGCCCGGCGGGCACCTAATGTCCGAAGATATCCCATCTATCCGTAAAGAAGTCGTTAAGCTGGTGAACGCCCTGGAGGGGCGACTCCCGGCGTCCCTCCCCCACCCACCGCCTGGGAGCGCCCGAGATGCCAGCGACCCCCGCGCCACCCCCGGCCGCCCGGCCGGGGTCCCGCGGGAGCCACCGGGAGGAGGCGCGGCCGGGGGCGCCGGGCGGGGGCGCCGAGCCGCTGCCCCGGCGGGTGCTGGTCGTCTCGGCCGACATCGGCGGCGGGCACGACGCCACGGGGCGGGCGCTGGCCGAACGCGCCCGCACGCTGTGGCCGGGCAGCCGGGTGGGCTGGGTGGACACCCTCGACGTCATGGGCCCGGGGGTCGGCCGGCTGTTCCGGCGCACCTACGTCACCAACGTCGACGCGACGCCCTGGCTGTACGAGTTCTTCTGGGCGTCGATCTGGCGGTACCCCTGGTTCGCGACCGCCTCCAAGTGGTTCACCGGCGCCTGGGCCGGCCGGGGACTGGCACCGGTGGTCGAGGCGTTCGACCCGGATCTGATCGTCTCCACGTACCCGTTGGGCAGCGCCGGGTTGGCCTGGCTGCGCCGGCGTCGCGGCCTCGGCGTACCGCTCGGGGCGTGGGTCTGCGACTTCGCGCCGCACCCGTCCTGGGTCTACTCCGAGCTGGACCTGGACGTGCTGGTCCATCCGGCGGCGCTGCCGGTGGCGGCGGTCGCGGCGCCCGGCGCGCGGCTGGGGGTGGCGGCGCCCCCGGTGCTCGACCGGTTCCGTCCCGGCGACCGGGCCGAGGCCGCCGGGCGCTGCGGTCTCGACCCGACCCGGCCGGCGGTGGTGGTCGCCTGCGGCTCGTACGGCTTCGGTCACGTGGAGGAGGCCATCGGCGCGCTCGTCGGCATCGGGGACGCGGTGCAGGTGGTGGCCGTGTGCGGGCGCAACGAGCGGCTGGTGGCGCGGCTGGCGGCGCTGGACGTTCCGCCCGGCCGGCTGCAGGTCCGGCACTGGGTCGACGACATGCCCACCCTGCTGCGGGCCGCCAGCCTGGTGGTGACCAACGCGGGCGGAGCCACGGCGCTCGAGGCGTGGGCCACCGGGACGCCGATCGTGATGTACCGGCCGATCGCCGCGCACGGCGTGGCCAACGCGGCGCTGATGAGCGCGGCCGGGCTGGCCGAGACGGCCCGCAGCCCGCAGGCCCTCGTCGCCTGCGTCCGCAGCCAGCTCTTCGGCCGGCGGCCCCCGGTCGCGCCCGCGTCCCATCCGCGCCTGCCGGACCTCGGGCTGCCCGCGCTGGCCGCCGCACGGTCCCCGGCGGCCGACGACGCGGGCGCGGAACCTCGCCGGACGGCCGCCCGGCCGGCCAGCTGGCCGCTGCGACCGCAGGACGCGTTCTTCCTGCACGTGCAGTCGGACACGGTCGCCCAGCAGATCGGCACGGTCATGGAGCTCGGGCCCCGGCCGGACGGCCGCCCGGTCGACGCGGCCGACCTCACGGCGTTGCTGGCCCGGCGGCTGCCCGTGATCGCCAGCCTGCGCCGCCGCCTGGTCGACCGGGGGCGGTGGCGGCGGCCCGGCTGGGTGCTCGAGCGGTACGTCGATCCCGCCGAGCACGTCGAGGAGGTCCGGGTCGCACCGGGCGACGACGGCGGCGCCGCGCTGGACCGGTTCTGGTCCGAACCGCTGGCCGTCGACCGGCCGCCCTGGCGGATGCTCCTGGTCGGCGGCCTTCCCGGCGGGCGGACCCGGGTGGCCGTCAAACTGCACCACTGCCTCGGCGACGGGCTGGCCGCGATCGGCGTCCTGACCCGGCTGCTGGACCGTCCGGACGTCGCCGGGCCGGCGGCGCCCGCCGGGACGGGACGCGGGCCGGTGGCCGGGACCGGTCCGGTACCCGTCGCCGCCGCGCCGCGGGGCGGGCCGCCGCTGCGGCTCGGCCTGGTCGCGCGCGGCCTGGCCCGCCTGGCCACGCAGGGGCCGGCGCCGGCCACCGGTTTCAACCGTCCGCTGCGCTCGCCGCGCCGCCGGCTGGTCACCGCGACCCTGCCGGCCGCCGAGGTGCTCCGCGCGGCGCGGGCCTGCCGGGCGCACGCCAGCGAGCTGATGCTCGCCCTCACCGCCGGGGCGCTGGACGTCCTCGACCCCCACGGGGCGCCGCCGCGGCTGCGGGCGATGTTCGCCGTCTCCGACAACCCGCGACAGCGGGCGCCCACCCAGGGCAACTGGACGGGTGCGGTCACCCTCGACCTCCCGCTGGGGCGGTTCCCGGCGCGGGGCCGGGTCGCGGCCGTCCAGCAGTCGCTGCGCGCCGCGCTGGGCAGCGGCGAGGCCGAGGCGGCCGGCGTGGTGATGCGGGCGATGGGCGCGCTGCCCGCGCCGCTGCACCGGGCGCTGGCCCGGCGTGTCTACACCGACCGGCACCTCAACGTCGTCGTCTCCTACGTGTCGACGCCGTGGCAGTCGCGGCTGCTCGCCGGCGCCCCGCTGCTGGGGGCCACGCCGGTCGTCGCGCTCGCCCGGGGCGTACCCGTCGGGGTGGGGGTGCTGCGGTGCGGGGACAACATCGATGTCGGGGTGCTGCTGGACGACCCGCTCGCCGAGGCCGGCGCGGCGTTCGTCGACGCGGTGCGCGCCGGGCTCGCCGAGCTGCTCGACGGCGCCCCCGGGGGCGCGGCGGCGGACGGCGAACCCGCCCGGCGGCGGAGGGGCCCGGTCCCGCCGGGGGTGTCGCGGTGCGCCTGACCGGCGCGGTGGTCCTGGTCACCGGCGCGTCGTCGGGCATCGGGGCGGCCGTGGTGCGACGGCTCGCCCGCGCGGGCAGCCAGGTCGTGGCGGCCGGCCGGGACCGGGAGGGCCTGGCCCGGCTGGCCGCCGAGACCGGCGCCGCCACGCTGCTGACCGACCTGGCCCGGCCCGGCGCGGGGCGGGACCTGGCCGAGCGCGTCCTGGCCCGGCACACCCGGGTGGACGTCCTGGTCAACAACGCCGGCGTCGGCTGGGCCGGCCCGTTCGGCGGTATGGCCGACGCGGTCGCCGACGAACTGCTCGCGGTGAACCTGCGCGCGCCGATCGAGCTGACCCGGGCGGTGCTGCCCGGGATGTGCCACCGGGGCGGTCACCTCGTGTTCGTGGGCTCGATCGCCGGCCGGCTCGGGGTGGGCGGCGAGGCCGTCTACGCGGCCGGCAAGGCCGGCCTCGACGTCTTCGCGCAGAGCCTGCGGCTGGAGCTGGCCCGTCGCCGGGTCGGCGTCAGCGTGGTGGTTCCCGGGGTGGTCGACACGCCGTTCTTCGCCCGCCGGGGACAACCGTACCGGCGCCGCCGGCCCCGTCCGCTGCCGCCGGAGCGGGTGGCCGACGCGCTGGCCGACGCGATCGTGCGGGACCGGGCCGAGGTCTACGTGCCGGGCTGGTTGCGCCTGCCGGTGGCGGTGCGGGCGCTGCTGCCGGGGGCGTACCGGCGCCTGGCCGCCCGGTTCGGCTGACGGCGGCGTCCCGGGCACGGCGGGGAGTCAGGTGTCGCGCGCCGCCCGCAGCGACTGGCGCAGCGAGGACATGGTCGCCAGCACGGCCGTCGGCTCGTACCCGCAGTGCGCCATGCAGTTCGCGCAGCGCGCGTCCCGGCCGCGGCCGTAGCTGTCCCAGTCGGTCGAGTCCAGCAGCTCGCGGTAGCTGGCCGCGTACCCGTCGGCCATCAGGTAGCAGGGCCGCTGCCAGCCCAGCAGGGAGTACGACGGGATCGCCCAGGCGGTGCAGGGGAAGTCGACCTTCCCCTCGAGGAAGTCCAGGAACAGCGGCGAGTGGTTGAGCCGCCAGCGGCGGCGCCGGCCCCCGGCGAACGCCTTGCGGAACAGCTCCCGCGTCTCCGTGACGCCGAGGAAGTGCTCCTGGTCCGGCGCCTTCTCGTAGGCGTACGCCGGGGAGAGCATCATCTCGTCCACCCGCAGCTCGTCGTTGAGGTAGTTGAGCACCTCGATCACGGTCTGCGGGGTGTCGGTGTTGAAGAAGGTGGTGTTGGTGGTGACCCGGAAGCCGCGCCGCTTGGCCTCCCGTACGGCGGCCACCGCCGCGTCGAAGACGCCGTCCTTGCACACCGCCGCGTCGTGCCGCTCCCGCAGGCCGTCGATGTGCACGGTGAACGCGAAGTACGGCGACGGGCGGAACTTGTCGATGTGCTTCGGCAGCAGGACGGCGTTGGTGCACAGGAAGACGAACTTCCTGCGCCGCACCAGCTCGGCGACGAGGGTGTGGATCTCCGGGTGCATGAGCGGCTCGCCGCCGGCGATGGAGACCATCGGCGACCCGCACTCCTGTACGGCAGCCAGGGCCTGCGCCACCGGCATCCGGCGCTTGAGCAGGTGCGCCGGCTGTTGGATCTTGCCGCAGCCCGCGCACTTCAGGTTGCAGGCGAACAGCGGCTCCAGCTCCAGCAGCAGCGGGAACCGCGTCCGGCCGCGCATCTTCTGTGCCACCAGGTAGCTCGCGATCCGCAGGCTCTGGCGCAGCGGCATGCTCATGGCTGCCGTACCTCCTTCGGAAGGGTGAAAGCGACGTCCTCGACGGTCGTGGTGTGCTCGCTCACCTCCCTCGCCCCGAGCGCGCCGAGCACGGCGACGACCTCGTCGACCAGCGCGGGCGGCGCCGAGGCCCCGGCGGAGACCCCGATCGTGGTGGCGCCGGCCAGCCAGCGCAGGTCCACCCGGCTCACGTCGTCGACCAGGTACGCCCGCGCGCCGGCCCGCTCGGCGACCTCCACCAGCCGCCGGGAGTTCGAGGAGTTGTCGGAGCCGAGCACCAGGACGACGTCGGCGCGCCCGGCGACCTCGGTGACGGCGCGCTGCCGGTTGGTGGTGGCGTAGCAGATGTCGTCCGAGCCGGGGCCGGCCAGGTCCGGGAACCGGCGGCGCAGCGCCTCGACGATCCCCGCCGCCTCGTCCGTGGCCAGGGTCGTCTGCACCAGGTACGACACCCGATCCGGGTCGTCGACCTGCACCGTCTCGGCCGCGGCCGGGTCGGACACCAGGCGGATCCGCCCAGGTGCCTCGCCGAGCGTGCCGTCGGTCTCCTCGTGACCGGGGTGCCCGATCAGCAGGACGGTGTCGCCCCGGCCGGCGAACCGGCGCGCCTCGGCGTGGACCTTCGTCACCAGCGGGCAGGTGGCGTCGATCACCGGCAGCCCGCGGTCGGCGGCCTCCCGGCGTACCGCGGGTGCCACGCCGTGCGCGGAGAAGACGGTGAGGGCCCCGTCCGGAACCTCGTCGAGGTCGTCGACGAAGACCGCGCCGCGGGCCCGCAGGTCGGCCACGACCCGGGCGTTGTGCACGATCTGCTTGCGGACGTACACCGGGGGGCCGTGGCGGTCCAGGGCCTGCTCCACCACCGCGATCGCCCGCTCGACCCCCGCGCAGAAGGACCGGGGCGAGGCCAGCAGGACCCGCCGCAGGCCGCTGCCTGCCGCCGCCCACTCGGTCAGCGCCGCCGCGACGACCGGCAGCACCGCCAGCGCGGCGCGGACCCGGCGCAGCGTCGCCGGCCGGTACAGCGGCCCGGCGGCGGTGTCGGCGACCACGCGTACGCAGGCCGTGGGCCGGTCGGCGCACCCGGCCAGCAGCCAGGCCGACTCGCAGTCGGCGACCAGCGCCCCGGTCGCGGCCAGCCGGGCCCGGGTCGCGCCGTCGACCAGCCGGTCGGTGCTGAGCACGGGGCCGACGTGCACCCGCAGCCCGCGGCGGCGCAGGGCGGCGGCGAGCACGGCGGCGTCCGGCATCCGGACCGCACCCGCGGGGCTGTCGGGGGCCAGTGGGTCGGCGCGCACCTCGCTGGCCACCACGACGTCGCCGGACGCCAGCCCGGGGGCCAGCCCGCCGCCGATGCCGGCGACGGCGACCGGGGTGCCGTCGCCCGGCCGGTGGGCGGCGGCGGACCGGGCGCGGCGCGGCCCGACGCCGGTGCGCCGCAGCGCCGGCCGGCCGCGCGGATCGTGGTCGGCCAGTCCGCGCCGCAGCGCCGACGCCTCCGAGCGCATCGGTGCGTACAGCGTCCAGGACGGATGGTCCTCCGCTGCGCTCACGCCAACACCTCGGCGTCGAGGCCGGTGGCGCGGGCGTCCAGGATGCGGCCGAGCGCGCTGATCGGGAAGACCAGCCGGTACAGGCCGTAGTTGATGTAGAAGTCGCCGGGGAAGCCCGTCCCGGTGTACTGGGGCTCGTCCCAGCCGCCGTCGGGGCGCTGCGTGGCGACCAGCCAGGCCACCCCGCGGGACGCCGGCTCCCCCGCGCCGTGGCCGGCCGCGTGCAGGGCGAGCAGCGCCCAGGCGGTCTGCGAGGCGGTGGACTCGCCGCAGCCGACCCAGGCCGGGTCCCGGTAGGAGCGCAGATCCTCGCCCCACCCGCCGTCGGGGTTCTGGTGCGCGAGCAGCCAGTCGACGGCCCGGCGGATCGCCGGGTGGCCGGGCCGCAGACCGGCGGCCACCAGCGCGGGCACCACGGCCCCCGTGCCGTAGACGTGGTTGGCCCCCCAGCGACCGAACCAGGACCCGTCCGGCTCCTGCGCCCGCAGCAGCCAGGCCACGGCGCGGCGTACCGGCACCGTGTCGGCGAAGTTCTCCGCCGCCAGCGCCTCGACGATGTGCGCGGTCACGTCGGCGCTCGGCGGGTCGATGACCTCGCCGAAGTCGCAGAACGGCAGGTCGGCGAGCACCGCCCGGGTGTTGTCGGCGTCGAACGCGGCCCAGCCGCCGTCGCGGCACTGCATGCCGAGCAGCCAGCGGGTGGCGCGCAGCACGGCGGCGTCGGCCGGCACGTCGGTACGCCGCAACGCCATGATCACCTCGGCGGTGTCGTCGGTGTCGGCGTACCCGTCGTTGTCGAACTCGAACGCCCAGCCGCCGACCGGGGTGTGCGGCCGGCGTACGGCCCAGTCGCCGCGGACCTGGATCTCCTCGTCGAGCAGCCAGGCGCCGGCCCGGACCAGGGCGGGGTGCCCGGCCGGCAGCCCCGCGTCGGACAGCGCGGTGACGGCCAGCGCGGTGTCCCAGACCGGCGACTGGCACGCCTCCAGCCAGCGCACCGGACCGTCCGGGGTCTGCTGGCGCACCGTGAACCGCTCCAGTCCGGCCAGGCCGGCCCGCAGGACCGGGTGGTCCAGCGGGTAGCCGAGCAGGTGCAGCGCCATCAGCGAGTACACCCACGGCGGCTGGATCCCGCCCCAGGACCCGTCGGCCTCCTGACGGGCCACGATCCACTCGGCGGCCCGGCGCAACGCGTTGCGGCGCAGCGGGCCGCGGGCGACCCGCTCGTAGCCGGCGGCGAGCCGGTCGAGGCGGTGCAGCACGCCGGCCCGGGTGCGCAGCCGGGGCGGCCGGGGCGGCGCGGCCGCGACGCGCAGCTCGTCGACGGTGAAGCCGAGGTCGCGCACCGGGCGCAGCGCGCGGACGACGGACAGCGGGACGATGGTCTGCCGGGCCCAGCAGGCGAAGTCGTAGACGTTGAACGGCATCCAGGACGGCAGCAGCACCAGCTCGGGGGGCACGGCGGGCAGCCGGTGCCAGGGCCAGTGGCCGAACAGGGCCAGCCAGAAGCGGGTGAACACCCGGCTGGCGGCCAGCCCGCCGTGGGCGCGGACGAACGCGGCGGCCGACGCCATGTGCGGCGCGTCGGGCGCGTCGCCGGCCAGCCGCAGCGCCAGGTACGCCTCGACGGTGGTGGACAGGTCGCCCGGGCCGCCGTGGAAGGTGGCCCACGCGCCGTCGGGCCGCTGCTGGGAGCGGATCCAGCGCGCGGACTCGGCGGTCTGCTCGGCGGTCCGGATGCCCAGGAACTGCCGCAGCAGCAGGTCCTCGGCGTCCATGGTGACGTTGGTGGCCAGGTCCCCCTTCCACCAGCCGGCGGCGTCCTGCAGGCCGAGCAGGTGGTCACTGGCGCGGCGCAGCGCCGCCCGGGCGGCGTCGGACGGGGTCACGGCGGCGGGCGGGGCCTCGACGACGGACCCGGTCGGCTTCGGCGAGAGCAGTTCGGTCATCAGTGATCCCGTCCGGTGATGAAGGTGGCGATGTCCGCGAGTTCCCGGCGTACGTGCTCGGGCAGGTCCAGTTCGGCCAGCTCCGCCCGGGCCCGCTCGGTCTCCCGCGCCGCCCGCCGCCGCGTCCAGTCGCGGGCCCCGCTCGCCTCGACCAGCCCGGTCGCGCGGGCCACGTCGTCGTCGGTCAGCGGCGCCGGTGACCGGTACAGCTCCGCCAGGTCACCGGCGGCGCTGCCGCCGCCCGTCAGCGCCCGCACCACGGGGATGCTGCGTTTGCGGGCCCGCAGGTCGGAGCCGACGGGTTTGCCGGTGCGCCGCGGGTCGCCCCAGATGCCGAGCAGGTCGTCGACGAGCTGGAAGGCCAGCCCGAGGTGGAAGCCGAACCGGGACAGCCCGTCGACCAGCCCCGGCGGCCCGCCGCACAGCAGCGCCCCGAGCGCGCACGAGCCGGCCAGCAGCGCGGCCGTCTTGTTGCCGGCCATGCCAAGGCACTCGTCGAGCGTGACGTCGTCGCGGCGTTCGAATTCCAGGTCGGCGGCCTGCCCGCAGATCAGGGCCCGCACGTCGACGGCGAGCCGGCGCACCGCCGCGCCGCCGCCGGGAGCCTCGGCGAGCGCCTCGTGGGCCAGCCCGATCAGGGCGTCCCCGGCGAGGACGGCCGGGCCGACCCCGAACACGGTCCAGGCGGTGGGTCGGTGGCGGCGCTCGGTGTCGCCGTCCATCACGTCGTCGTGCAGCAACGAGAAGTTGTGCGCCAGTTCCACCGCGGCGGCGGCCGGCACGCCGGCCCCGGGTTCGGCGCCGGTGGCCTGGGCCGACAACAGCGCCAGCGCCGGACGCAGTCCCTTGCCCTGGCAGGCCGCCGGTGTGCCGTCGGCGTTCCAGTAGCCCAGCTGGTAGCCGGCGACGAGGCGGTTGGCCGGGTCCAGCCGGTCCAGCAGCGCCCGGATGGCCGGTTCCACGTGGGTGGCGACCAGGGTGGTGCTGTCGCTGCGGGCGATGGTCATCGTGCGGCCTCCGTGTGGTGTCGGGGCCGGGACGCGAGCTGGCGGGCGACGACGTCGGCGGCCTGCTGGCCGCTGCGCACCGCGCCCTCCATCGTGTCCGGCCAGCCCGTGTCGGTCCATGCGCCGGCGAGTACCAGCCCGGGCAGGCCGGTGGCCGTGGCCGGCCGGTACGCCCGGGTGCCGGGTGCCTGCCGGAAGGTGGCCCGCGGCTCCCGGGTGACGAACGCGTCGCGTAGCGGGGTGTGCCGCGCGGCGGGGAACAGCGCGGCGAGCGCCGCGCGTTGGGTCGCCACCAGCTCGGCGGTGGGCCGCTCGAGCTCGGCGTCGGCGGCGGACAGGGACACCACCACGTACTGGCCGTCCTCCGGGTCCGGCCGCGTGAAGATCCACTGCGCCGGGGACTCCACGGCGGCGGCCATGGTCAGCCCGGTGATCGGGCGGGCGTAGCGCAGGTGCACGTTGACGATCGGCGCCGCGCCGAGGCGGTGCCAGTCGCCGGCGGCGGGCGCGGCGGCCGGCGGGACCAGCGCGGCTGCGACCTGGTGCGGCACGGCCAGGACGACGGCGTCGGCGGCGATCTCGCCGGCGTCGGTGCCGACGCGGAAGCCGACGGGTTCGGGGTGGATCCACCGGACGCGGGCGCGGATGTGCACCCGGGCGCCGAGCCGGTCCAGCAGCCGTCGGGCCGGGGCGGCGTGCAGGTCGGTCAGCGGGACCAGCGGCCGTCCGATGTCGCCGGCGTCCGCGGCCTCCAGCAGCCCGGTCCGGAACACCCGGGCGGCCAGCGCCAGCGACGCACGGGCGCTGGGCAGGTTCAGCGCGGCCACCGTCACCAGGTCCCAGAACCGACGCACGGCGCGGGCGTCCTGGCCGTGGTCGGCGAGCCAGTCGCCGAAGCTGCGCGCGTCGGTCTCGGGCAGGTCGGGGTCGACGTGCCGCAGCGCGGCGGCGGCCCGCAGGGCGGCGAGCCGCTGCGCGGGGGCGAGCGGCCGGTAGCCGGCCAGCGCGGGCAGCAGGTGCGCCGGCGCCGGCAGGCGGCGGCGGGTCAGCAGGTGCGGGGGCCGCCCCGGCAGCAGCACCGGCACCGCGAACCGCGGCTGCACCCGGGTGCCGGCGGTGGTGCCGAGCCGGTCCAGGAGGCCGCGGTAGGCGTCGTAGCAGCGGAGGAAGACGTGTTGGCCGGTGTCGACGGTCAGCCCGCCGCGGCGGAAGGAGTAGGTCGCTCCGCCGAGTTCCGGGCGGCTCTCCAGCAGCGTCACCGGCAGGCGCAGGTCGGCCAGGCGGATCGCGGCGGCGATGCCGGCCAGGCCGCCGCCGATGACGCACACGCTGCCGGCTCCGCCCGGCGGCGGGCCCGGGGCGCTCATCCGGTGCGCCCGACGAGGGCGCGTGCGGCGACCCAGGCCTTCTCCCGCCCGGGCAGCGACACCCGGCTGTGGGTGACGGCGAGGGGGTCCGCCGCGATCCGGTCGAGCAGCCGGCGGTAGATGCCGGCCATCGCGGCGGTGCAGGCCGCGCTGCGCCGGTCCAGCAGGGGCAGCAGCCGCAGCCCGGTGTCGTACCACTGCGCGGCCCGGCGCGCCTCGAAGCGTACGAGCGCGATCAGCCGGTCGGGCGGGTCGGCGAAGCGGGTGCCGTCGAGCCGTAGGGAACACCCGAACCGGTCCAGGTCCTCGGCCGGCAGGTAGGTCCGCCCGGCGGCCCGGTCCTCGAGCAGGTCGCGCAGGATGTTGGTCAGTTGCAGCGCCACGCCCAGCGCGTCGGCCAGGGGCTGGGCCCGGCCGGGGTCGGCGGCGCCGAACACGCCGAGGGACAGCCGGCCGATGGACCCGGCCACGCATCGGCAGTACCAGTGCAGTTCGTCGAAGGTGGCGTACGCGCGGCCGGTCACGTCGGCGGCGCACCCGTCGACGAGTTCGTCGAACGCCGCGAGCGGGATCGGCATCCGGGCGGCGGCGTCGGCGAGCGCGGTGAGCACCGGGTCCCGGCCGTCGCCGGGCAGCACGTGCAGCTCGGTGCGGGTCCGCTCCAGGCGGTCGAGCTTCTCGTCCGGCGGCAGGGTGCCGTCGCCGATGTCGTCGATGCGCCGGGCGGTGGCGTAGATGGCCGAGAGGGCGCGGCGCTTCGCCGGTGGCAGCAGCCGGATGCCGTACGCGAAGTTGGCGGCCCGGCTGCGGGTGATCTGCTCGCAGCGCCGGTAGGCCGTGTCGACGTCGCAGGTCGCGGTCATCCGGCGCTCCTCACGGTGGCGGACAGCCAACGCAGCAGGACGCGCCGGCCCCGGGGGCGGACGGTGGTCCGCAGCGGGTCGTGGTCGGCCGCGGCCAGCGCGTCGAGGGTGGCCCGGCCGCCGGCCAGGTAGCCGCCCACCGCGAGCCGCGCCCAGCCGTGCAGGGCCGAGACGAGCGGGGCGCCGGCGTCGAGCCACGCCCGGGCCCGCTCCGCGGAGAACTCGACCAGTTCCCGAAGCTGGCGCCCGGCTGTGGGGCGGGCGAGGTCGGCCTCGGTGACGCCGAACCGGGCCATGTCCTCCGCCGGCAGGTAGACCCGGCCGCGGCGGTGGTCCTCGGCCACGTCCTGCAGGTGCTCGACGATCTGCAGCGCCGTGCAGACCCGGTCGGACAGCGCGATCCGCGCCGGGCTGTCCTGCCCGAAGACGCGCAGGACCAGTTCGCCGACGGGGTTGGCCGACAGGGTGCAGTACTCGACCAGCTGGTCGAAGGTGGCGTAGCGGGTCACCCGCTGGTCGACCCGGTTCGCCTCGACCAGCCGGACGAGCGCGTCGAGGGGCAGCCGGCACTCGGCCACGGTGGGGACGAGGACGCGGACCGCCGGGTGGGTCACCCGGCGGCCGGCGTAGAGCAGGCGAAGCTCGGCCTCGACCTCGTCGAGGGCGGCGAGCCGGTCGGTCGGGGCGGGCAGGGCCTCGTCGCCGAGGTCGTCGACCTGACGGGCGTAGGCGTAGAGCGCGAGCAGGTGGCGGCGGTACCGGCGGGGCAGGATCCGCAACGCGACCGGGAAGTTCTCCCGTGTCCGGGCCTGCTCGACCCGGCGCGCCGGAACGACGGCCGCGCTGTGGCTCATGTGCGTTTCCTTCCTGCCGGGCACGGGGCCGCCGGTGTCTGCTCGTCCGGGCACCCCCAGAACCAGCGCGAATTCACCTTAACCAGCCTGTTCCGCTGCAATTCTGCGATTCGCGCCAAATCCCCTGACCCGGGCGGTCAGCGCGGCGGCCCCGCCCTGGTGTCCGCCGGTGCGGGCCTCCTCGGCTGCCACGGCCAGCGCCCGTCGAGTTCAACCTCGAGCGAGAAGCTGAGGAAGGTCCGCACCAGGACGATCAACGCCAGCACGCCGACGCTGCGGAAGCTCGGGGCGACCGCCACGGTCCGGATGATGTCGCCGCCGACGAGCAGCTCCAGGCCGAGCAGGATGGCCCGGCCCACCGCCTGCCGGTACGGACGGTAGAGGTCGACGACGCGGCGGGTACGCCAGCAGCGGTACAGGAAAAGGGCGGAGGCGCCGGCGACGCCGACGGCGATGACCAGTACGCCCGTGAGATCCAACAGCGTCCCGACGCGCTCGATGAACACCCTGGTCGGCACGCTGTCGCCTCCGGCCCGCGCTGTCGCCCGGCCCGGCCCCGTTCCTGGGCCGGGTCTCCTCCACCATCGCGTACCGCCGCCGGGCGCGGGCGGCGTTCCGGGCTTCCCGCGAAACCGGGCCGGCCGGGAGGCGACTGGTGGCCCGGCGCCGGCCCGGCCCGGCGAGACGAGGCGAGGCGAGGCGAAGGTGCCACGGCAGAGGCCGGGGCCCCGACGTCAGGTCGGGGCCCGGCTGGTCGGTCCGCGGTCGGCGGATCAGAGGTTGAGCGTCCAGCTGTTGATGTAGCCGGTGTCCGCGGTGGCCGCGTCCTGGACCCGCAGGGTCCAGGTGCCGTTGCGGGCCTCCGAGGAGAGGTCGACCGTGTACGTCTGGTTGATGTTGTCGGTGCCGCCGCCGGCGCGGTTGTGCAGGACGTACGCGCTGCCGTCCGGGGCGACCAGGGTGACCACCAGGTCACCGATGTAGGTGTGCACGATGTTCACCGCGACGGTGCTGGTCGCCGAGGCGTTGCCGGAGCAGCCGCTGATGGCGATGGTGCTGTTCACCGTGCTGTTGTCCGGGATCGTCACGTCGGTGCCGTTGGTGCCGGTGCAGCCGGGCGTGCCGCCGCCGGTCAGGTTCAGCGTCCAGCTGTTGATGTAGCCGGTGTCCCCGCCGGCGGCGTCCTGGACCCGCAGCTTCCAGGTGCCGTTGGCGACCTCGCTGGACAGGTTCACCGTGAACGTCTGGTTGATGTTGTCGGCGGCGCCGCCGGCCCGGTTGTGCAGGACGTACCCGGTGCCGTCCGGCGCCACCAGGGTGACCACCAGGTCACCGATGTAGGTGTGCACGATGTCCACCGCGACGGTGCTGGTCGCCGAGGCGTTGCCGGAGCAGCCCGAGATGGTGATCGAGCTCTCCACGGTGGTGTTGTCGGAGATGGTGACGTCCGTGCCGTTGGTCTGCGAGCAGCCGGGCGGGCCGTTGACCGTCAGCGTGTACGACGTGGTGTTGGTGGTCACGGTGCCCCGACCGGTGATGGTCACCGCGTAGGTGCCCGGGGCGGTGCTGCCGGTGGTGCTGATCGTCAGGGCGGCCGAGCTGCCGGAGGTGACCGACGACGGGCTGAAGGTCGCGGTCGCGCCGGTGGGCAGGCCGCTGGCGCTGAGGCTCACCGTCTGCGGGCTGCCGATGGTGGTGGTGGTGCCGACCGTCGCGGTGACGGAGCTGCCCGGGTTGACCGAGCCGGAGTTCGGCGACACGCTGATCGAGAAGTCCTGCGTCGGCGGGACGATGTTGCCGACGTAGAGCAGCTTGTTCGGCGAGCCGGCGCCGGGGTTGGTCACGACGCCGTTGGTGGCGTCGTTGACGAGCTTGTCGCGCACCTGCTGCGGCGTGTACGACGGGCTGGCGGTGAGCACCAGGGCCGCCGCGCCGGCGACGTGCGGGCTGGCCATCGACGTGCCGCTGATGGTGTTGGTGGCGCTGTCGCTGGTGTACCAGGCCGAGGTGATCCCCGAGCCCGGCGCGAAGATGTCCAGGCAGGTGCCGATGTTGGAGTAGCTGGCCCGGGCGTCGTTGCTCTCGGTGGCCCCGACGGTGATCGCGTTGGGGGTGCTGGCCGGGGACTTGCCGCAGGCGTCCGAGGCGGACTCGTTGCCGGCGGCGACGGCGTAGGTCACGCCGTCGGCGATCGACCTGGTCACCGCGTCGTTGGTGGCCTGGTCGAAGCCGCCGCCGAGGCTCATGTTCGCCACCGCGGGCTGGCCGGCGGCGTGGTCGCCGGTGACCCAGTCGATGCCGGCGATGACCTGGGCGTAGCTGCCGCTGCCGCCGCAGTCGAGCACCCGGACGCCGACCAGGTTGACGGTCTTGGCCACGCCGTAGCTGGTGCCGCCGACCGTGCCGGCCACGTGGGTGCCGTGCCCGTTGCAGTCGTCCGCGGCGCCGCCGTCGATGGCGTCGAAGCCGCTCACCGCGCGACCGCCGAAGTCGCTGTGCGAGAAGCGGATGCCGGTGTCGATGATGTACGCCTTCACGCCCGAGCCGGTGTTCGGGTAGGTGTAGGAGCTGTTCAGGGGCAGGTTGCGCTGGTCGATCCGGTCCAGGCCCCAGGAGGGCGTCGGCGACTGCGTGCCGGAGAGCGTCACGGTGTGGTTCTGCTGGACGTACTTCACCGACGGGTCGGCCGCCAGCCGCCTGGCCTGCGCCGCCGACATCCGCGCCTCGAAGCCGCGCAGGGCGTTCTGGTACGTCCGCTTGACCACGCCGCCGTGCCGACCGACCAGCGTCTTGGCGTTGGCGGCGACGGCGCTGCCGGCCACGCCGTCGTCGAGCACCACGATGTACGAGTCGGTGACCGCGGTCGGGCCGCCGGCGCGGAGGATCTGCCCCTCGGCGGGCGCGGCAAAGGCGGGCGTGGCGAACGCCGCGGCGGCCACGGCCGCGGCGGCCACGGCCGCGACGCGCCAGTGGCGCCCGGATGATCGTGCGAGCCTCATCTACCCTGTCTCCCTCTGTTACCTGATCGTGCGCGCATGGCGCATCAATCGATGAGTGTTGCAACAGTGACGCGATCCTAGGCCGACGCCGGTCGATTGTAGAGATATATGATTCTCGATCAATTTCCCGTATGCTGGGCAGTTCCATCAATCCCCGCCGCAGTCTCCACCGGAAGCCGGGGGCAAAGGTTTCGGGCGGTTGACAGTCTCGAAACATCGACCGCGGAGGGATTTGTCCCGCAGCCGGCCGTGCCGCCGCGCCCGCCCGACCCGCGGGGTCGAGCTTTTGCGCGTACAGGCGGCATTTCGAGTGACGCCGGCAGATCTGCCGCGCCGCCCACCCATCCGCCCTCTCGGGAAATAGCCGACCAGCCACGCGGAAAGGCGAAGAAGACGGGCGACATCCCAGAAAAACGCCCGTTCACGGGAGCGGACGGGCCTGCCCAGGGCCGGTCGCGGACACCCGTGGCCGGGACAGTTCCCGGCGTGGTTGGATGGCGGTGTGCAGTTGACTGCGACAGACGCCCCGGAGCGGGAGCGGTTCGAGGCGCGGGACGAGACCGGCGCCGTCGCCGGGGTGGTCACCTACCAGCTGACCGGCGCCATCATCGTCTACACCCACACCGAGGTCGACCCGGCGTACGAGGGCAAGGGGGTCGGCTCGGCCCTGGCCCGCGCGGTGCTGGACGACGCCCGCGCCCGGCGCCGGGCCGTCGTGCCGGTCTGCCCGTTCCTCGCCGACTGGCTGACCCGGCACCCCGAGTACGACGACATCGTCGCCAGGTCGACCCGCAAGGTCAAATAGCTGCCGGCGAGCTGGACGGGGACCGGCTCGCCGCCCTGCTCGACCACGCCCCCGTGGTCGCCGCGCCGACCTGCCCGAGAGCGGGCGCCGACCCGCCCCGGCGCGCCGACCTGCCGCCCGCCACCGCATGACGGACGCCGGTCGCGGAGATCCCGGCGGTCGTCGGGTCTCCGCGACCGGAGACGGCGGCCGTTCACCGGGCACACGCGGCGGCACGCCCACCTTCTCCGATAGGTGACCGACGAACTACGGTGTGTGCGACGTTCGTGCCCGTGGACGGGAGTGCCTCGTGGAGGAGTTCGACTACATCGTGGTCGGTGCCGGCTCTGCCGGATGCGTGCTGGCCAACCGGTTGACCGAGGATCGCCGCACCAGGGTGCTGCTGATCGAGGCCGGCGGTTGGGACCGCAGCCCGTTCGTCCGTATCCCCAAGGGTTTCAGCCGCCTGATGGACGACCGGCGCACCGCCTGGCACTACCCGGCGCAGGCCGGGCCGGGCCACGAGGAGGTCTGGCAGCGCGGCCGGCTGGTCGGCGGGTCGAGCTCGATCAACGGCATGGTGTACGGCCGCGGTGACCGCCCCGACTGGGACGAGCTGGAACGCCTCGGCAACCCCGGCTGGGGGTGGGACACGATGCTGCCGATCTTCAAGCGGCTGGAGGACAACCCGCTCGGCGCCTCCGACATGCGCGGGGCCGGCGGACCACTGCGGCTGTCCACCGCGACCGGCACCGATGAGCTGTGCGAGGACGCGATCGCCGCCGGGGAGCAGCTGGGCTGGCGCCGGGCGGACGACCTGAACGACGGCGACGACGAGCGGATCGGCTATGTCATGGCGACCATCCGCGACGGGCGCCGCAGCAGCGCGGCCGACGCCTTCCTGCACCCGGTCCGGGACCGGCCCAACCTGACCGTCGCCGTGGACACCCTCGTGCTGCGGATCCTCCTGGACGGCGGCCGGGCGGTCGGGGTACGCGCCCGGCGGCAGGGGCGGACGGTCGACTACGCCGCCGCCGCCGAGGTCGTCCTCGCCGCCGGCGCGCTCGCCACCCCGCAGTTGCTGCAGCTCTCCGGCATCGGGCCGGCCGACACGCTGCGCCGCGCCGGGGTGGACGTGCTGCTCGACCGCCCCCGGGTGGGCGCCGGCCTGCGGGAGCACCGGGCGGTGCCGACGCAGTTCCGGCTGGCCGCCAGGGGCGGCTACAACCACGTGCTCGGCAGCCCGCTCGGCCAGGCGCGGGCCGCGCTGCGCTACCTGCTGACCCGCCGCGGGCTGCTCGCCCTGCCGGTGCACGACGTCGGGGCGTACGTCCGGTCCGACCCGCAGGCCGAGCGTCCCGACACGACGCTGCTGGTCGCGCCGTTCTCGGCGGCCCCACGGCGTCCGGGACGCGCGCTGGAGCTGGAGACCGAGCCGGGGCTGATGGCCCTGGCCACGGTGACCCGGCCGGACAGCGAGGGCAGCCTGGCCATCACGTCCGCGGACCCGGAGGCGCCGCCGCGCGTCGTCGCCAACTACTTCGACACCGCGCACGACCGGCGGGTCATGGTGGCCGCCCTCCGCCGGGTGCGGGAGCTGTTAGCCACCGGGCCGATCGCGAAGCGGATCTCGGCGGAGACCCTGCCCGGGCCCGAGGTGCAGGACGACGACGAGATCGTCGACGCGGCGGTACGGCTCGGCTACTGCGGCTACCACGCGGTCGGCACCTGCGCGATGGGCCCGGACGACGAGTCGGTGGTGGACCCGCGGCTGCGGGTGCGGGGCGTGGACGCGCTGCGGGTCGTCGACGCCTCCGTGCTGCCGCTGCTGGTCTCCGGTTACCTCAACGCCCCGGTGATGGCGCTCGCCTGGCGGGCCGCCGACCTGATCCGCGCGGCCTGATCCCGGCCCGGCCTGGTGCGGGGCGCCGCGAGGGCACCTTCGTGCGCTACTCCGCCGCCGACACCCACGTGCGGGCGGCGCCTCAACGCACCCGGTACGCCTCGGCCTCGGCCGCGCGCAGCTCCAGCCCGTTGCCCGGCCGGTCCAGCGGCACGGGCGCGGCGCCCCCCGTCGCCGGCACCGCCCCGTCGAACAGCATCGACTCGATGCGGACGTGGTCGTGGAACCACTCCAGGTGCCGCAGGTTCGGCGTCGCCGCGGCGACCGCCAGGTGCTGGTGCGGGGCGCAGTGCGCGGAGACCTCCAGCCCGGCCGCCGCGGCCACCGCCGCCGCCCGGAGGAACTCGGTGATCCCGCCGCAGCGGGTGACGTCGATCTGGAGGCAGTCGACGTACGGGGCCATCCGGTGGAAGTAGGCGAGGTCGAAGCCGTACTCGCCGGCCGCCACGTCGGGCAGCACCTGGTCGCGGACCAGCCCGAGGCCGGCGAGGTCGTCGGAGCTGACCGGCTCCTCGTACCAGCGCACGTCGAGGTCGACGGCGGCCCGGGCCACCCGGATCGCCTGTTTGCGCTGGTAGGCGCCGTTGGCGTCGACGTACAGCTCGGCGGCGTCGCCGATCGTGCGCCGCGCCGCGGCCATCCGGGCCAGGTCGCGCGGCACCTCGGTCCCGCAGGACCCACCAATCTTGATCTTGACGCGGGGGATGCCCTGGTCGTGCACCCAGGCGGACAGCTGCCCGTGCTGCCGCTGCGCGTCGTACGTGGTGAACCCGCCGCTGCCGTACACCGGGACCCGTCGGCGGGCCGTGCCGAGCAGTCGGGCCAGCGGCAGCCCGTGCCGGCGGGCCTTGAGGTCCCACACGGCGCAGTCGGCGGCCGACAGCGCGAGGCCGGCGATCCCGGGCCGGCCGGCGTTGCGCAGCCGCCGCCGCATGCTGGACCAGGCGGCGGGCACGTCGTCCGGGTCGAGGTCGGTGACCACGGGGGCGAGCAGGTCCGTCACGACCGGGACGACGGCGGCCGGCCCGTACGTCCAGCCGATCCCGTCGTGCCCGTCGGCCTCCGCGCGGACCAGCACCATCGTGGTGTCGGTCCAGGCGAGGGTGCCGTCGCCCTCCGGCGCGTCGGTCGGCACCCGGTACGCGGCGGCGCTCAACCGCACGGCGTCACCGGCCCGGCGCCGCACGCCGCCGTCCACCGCGCCAGCGGGCGGCCAGCGCGGCGACGGGCGCGAGCGCGGTCGCGCCGACGAGGCCGGCGGCGAGCAGCCGCGCGGCCCGGGACGGCGGCTCGGGGCGTTCGGCCCACCGCCGTTCGGGTCGGCCGGTCACCGGCTCGCCGCGCAGGCCGGCGCGGAGCAGTTCGGCGAGGTGGATCGCCGTGCGACCGCCGGCGGCGCCCTGCTCGACCTGGGTCCGGCAGCTGAACCCGTCGGCGAGGACGACGTCGGTCTCGGCGGCGCCGCGTACGGCCGGCAGCAGCACGCGTTCGGCGCACGCCTCGGAGACCTCGTAGTGCCCCTGTTCGAAACCGAAGTTCCCGGCCAGGCCGCAGCAGCCGGAGTCGAGGAACTCGGCGCGCACCCCGGCGGCCCGCAGCACCTCCTGGTCGGCGGCGGTGCCGAGGATCGCGTGCTGGTGGCAGTGGGTCTGGATCAGCGCGCGCGCCGGCGGGGCGGGCGGCCGCCAGCCGGGGGTGTGGTCGCGCAGCAGCTCGGCCAGGGTGACGGTCTGCTCCCGCAGCTTGTCGACGTCCCGGTCGTCGGGGAACAGCTCGCGGGCGTCGCTGCGGAAGACGGCCGTGCAGCTCGGCTCCAGCCCCACCACCGGCGTGCCGGCGCGCAGGAACGGGCGCAGCACCGTCAGGGTGCGCCGCAGCACCCGCTTGGCCGTCCCGAGCTGTCCGGTGGAGATCCAGGTCAGCCCGCAGCAGACCGGCTGCGCCGGGACGCGGACCCGCCAGCCGGCCGCCTCCAACACCTCGACGGCCGCCCGGGCGACGCCAGGGTGGAAGTGGTTGGTGAACGTGTCCGGCCACAGCAGCACCTCGCCGCGCGCCCCGGTCCCGCCCGGCGTGCGACGGGCGAACCAGCGCTGGAAGGACTCGGTGGCGAAGAGCGGGATGTCCCGGCGCCGGTCGATCCCGCCGGCCACCTTGGCGATCCGGCTGAGCCCGGGCGCGTGCGCCAGGGCGTTGACCGCCCGCGGCGCGTACGCGGCGGCCACGGCCGCCGCCGGCAGCCAGCCCATAGAGTAGTGCGCGCGGGGGCGCAACCGGCCCCGGTAGTGGTGGGACAGGAACTCCGCCTTGTAGGTGGCCATGTCGACGTTGACCGGACAGTCGGCCTTGCAGCCCTTGCAGGCCAGGCAGAGGTCCAGGGCGTCGTGCACGGCCTCGGAGCGCCAGCCGTCGCCGATGACGCCGCCCCGGGCGGTGCCGTCGAGCATCTCGAACAGCAGCCGGGCGCGCCCGCGGGTGGCGTGCTTCTCCTCCCGGGTGACCATGTAGGACGGGCACATCACCCCGCCGTGCTCCCGCCGGCACCTGCCGACGCCGACGCAGCGCAGCACGGCCCGGCCGAAACTGCCGGAGTCGTCGGGGTAGCGGAAGTGCGTTTCCACGTCACCGTGGTTGTATTCGACGCCGAGCCGCAGGTGGCTGTCCAGCGGGTACGGGGCGACCAGCTTACCCGGGTTCATCCGGTCGTCGGGGTCGAAGATGGCCTTGAACTGCCCGAACGCGCGGATCAGCCGGTCGCCGTACATCTTCGCCAGCAGTTCGCCGCGGGCCTGCCCGTCGCCGTGCTCGCCCGAGAAGGAACCGCCGTAGGAGACCACCAGGTCCGCGGCGCGCTCCACGAAGGAGCGGAACTGGCGCACGCCGTCGGCCGTCGTCAGCTGGAACGGGATGCGGGTGTGCACGCAGCCCTGCCCGAAGTGCCCGTACAGCGACGCCTGCTCGAAGCCGTACTCGTGGAAGAGGCGGTCGAGGTCGCGCAGGTAGTCGCCGAGCCGCTCCGGGGCGACCGCCGAGTCCTCCCAGCCCTCCCAGGTGTCGGGCTCGCCGGGCACCCGGGCGGTGGCCCCGAGCCCGGACTCGCGGACCGCCCACATCTGCTCCTCGTCCGCCTCGTCGTCGAACCGGTGCACGACCGGGCCACCGTCGCGGCGCAGGGCCTCGATCATCCGGTCGGCGGCGGCGTCCGCCTCGGCGACGGTGCCGCCGCCGAACTGCACCATCAGCCAGCCGCCACCGGGGGGCAGCTTGTGCAGGGCCTCCGGGTGCAGGTGCTTGCGCTTCTCGAAGTTGATCAGCTTGTCGTCGAGGCCCTCCAGGGCGATCGGGCCGTACGGCAGGATCCGGGGAACGTCGTCGCCGGCCGCGGCGATGTCGGGGTACGCCAGGAACACCAGCGACTTGGCCGGCACCACCGGCATCAGCCGCAGCCGCGCCCGCAGCACGGTGACCAGTGTGCCCTCGGAGCCGACGAGCGCCTGCGCAAGGTGGAAGTTCTTCTCCGGCAGCAGGCTGTCGAGGTTGTAGCCGGAGACCCGGCGCGGGATGTGGGGGTAGCGACCGCGGATCGGGTCGGCGTACTCGTCGCGCAGCGCCCGCAGCCGGCGGTACAGGTCAGCCTCGCGGCCGCCGCGCCGCTGGATCTCCGCGTACCGCTCGTCGGTGGTCTCGCCGACCCACATGCGGGTGCCGTCGTAGAGCAGCACCTCCAGCTCCACGACGTTGTCGACGACCTTGCCGCTGCGCTGCGCGGTCGACCCGCACGAGTTGTTGCCGATCATCCCGCCGATCGTGCAGTTCTCGTGGGTGGACGGGCGGGGGCCGAACTCCAGCCACTGGGGGGCCAGCAGCTCGTTGAGGGTGTCGAGCACGATCCCCGGCTCGACGAGGCAGGTGCGCGCCCGCTGGTCGACCTCCAGCAGCCGGTGGCAGTACTTCGACCAGTCGATCACCACCGCGACGTTGGTGACCTGCCCGCCGAGGCTGGTGCCGCCGCCGCGGGACAGCACGGGCGCCCCGTGCCGCCGGCAGACGGCCACGGCGGCCGCGCCCGCGTCGACCGTACGGGGCACCACCAGGCCCAGCGGCACCTGCCGGTAGTTGGAGCCGCCGGTGGAGTACGCCGCCCGGGAGCCGGCGTCGAAGCGGACCTCCCCGTCGACCTCGGCGCGCAGGTCGGCGGCCAGCGCCGTAAGGTCGACGTCGCGCGCCGGCTCCGGTGGCCGCAGGACCGGATCGGGCAGCGACGCCCGGCTCGCGGTCGAGACCGCCCCGCGCGCCGGATCACCGTCGCGGCGGCTCACGACCGCAGCTCGTTGATCTTGTCGCGGGCGACGGACGCCAGGGTGGCGACCTTGTGCGGCTGGCCGCGCAGGAACGCCTCGGTGAAGTGCTGCGCCTGCTCGTACCGGACCTTGCCGGGCATGGGCGGCTCGTTCGGGTTGACGTCGCAGTCCACCAGCGCCGGACCGGGGTGCGCCAGCGCCTCGCGGATCGCCCCCGGCAGCGCCTTCGGGTCGGTGACCTTGGCGCCGTAGCCGCCGCAGGCCCGCGCCCACGCGGCGAAGTCGGCCTCGGGCTGGCGGTGCCGCACGGCGTACTCGGGGTAGCCGAGGACGATCTGCTCCCAGAGGATCTGCCCGTACGAGTTGTTGTTGTTGATGACGACTTTGATCGGCAGCTCGTGCCGCACGGCGGTGAGGAACTCGGCCATCAGCATGGCGAACCCGCCGTCGCCGACGAAGGCGATGACCTGCCGGCCCGGGTACGCCCGCTGCATGGCGATGGCGTACGGCAGGCCCGGGGCCATGGTGGCCAGGTTGCCGGAGAGGTAGAACTCGCGGCCGCCGCGGATGGTCCAGTGCCGGGCCGCCCAGGTGGCGATGGTGCCGGAGTCGCAGGTCAGGATGGCGTCGGAGGTGGCCGCCGCGTCCACGCAGCTCATCAGGTACTGCGGGGCGATCGGGTGGCGGCCCGGGTCCTGCAGCGAGACCATCTCCGTGCGCCAGGCGTCGTGCGCGCGCTGGTACTTCTCCAGGAACGACCGGTCCGAACGGCTCTGGAGCATCGGCAGGAGCTGCTGCAACGCCAGCCGGGCGTCGGCGGTCACCGCCGCGTCCACCGGCAGTCGCAGGCCGACCAGGCTGGGGTCGACGTCGATCTGCACCACCCGCGCCTGCCCGGGGGAGGGCAGATACTTCCCGTACGGGAAGGACGTGCCGACCATCAGGAGGGTGTCGCACTCCTCCATCAGCTCCTCGCTCGGCCGGGTGCCGAGCAGGCCGAGGCCGCCGGTGGTGAGCGGGTGGTCGTCGGGCACCACCATCTTGCCGGGCAGCGTCTTGACGACGGGGCTGGCCAGCTTCTCGGCCACGGCGAGCACCTCGTCGCGGGCGCCGCGCGCGCCGACGCCGACCAGCATGGCGACCTTCGTGCCGGCGTTGAGCACCTGCGCGGCCCGGGCCAGGTCGTCCTGGCCCGCCGGGGCCGGGGGCTGCGACAGCACCGGGCTGCTCATCGGCGGCTCCCCCGGGCTGACGTGCCGGTACGGGTCCGCGCCGGCCGCGGCGACCTGGACGTCGTTGGGAAAGCTGAGGTGCGACACGGTGCGCTTGGCCAGGGCGTTGCGGACGGCGATGTCGACCACCCCGGGCACCTGCTGCGGGTTGGTCACCATCAGGTTGTAGTCGGCCACGTCGTGGTACAGCAGCGGGGTGTGCACCTCCTGCTGGTAGCGCGACCCGAGCACCGAGGTCTCCTGCATGCCCGTGATCGCCAGCACGGGCGTGTGGTCGAGCTTGGCGTCGTACAGGCCGTTGAGCAGGTGGATGGCCCCCGGGCCGGAGGTCGCGACGCAGACGCCGAGCCGGCCGGTGGCCTTGGCGTAGCCGGTGGCCATGAAGGCGGCCGCCTCCTCGTGGTGCACCAGCACGAAGGTCAGCTTCTCCCGCTGCCGGCGGAAGCCCTCCATCAGGCCGTTGATGCCGTCCCCGGGCAGCCCGAAGACGGTGTCGACGCCCCAGGCCACCAGTCTCCGGGCCAGGCTCTCCCCCACGATCTCCTGCACGTCAGCCTCCTGATCCCGGCGTTCCGCCCGCCTCGGTCCGTCCCGGCCGGCCTCGCAGCCGCACCGGTTCCGGAGGGCGGCAGGCAGATCCTATTAGCGGCAAAAGTCCCGCTAGACCGTTTCGGCCGGACACCCGCACGATCGTGGCGACGCCGGCCCGCTGCCCGCCCCCGCGGCCCCCGGCCCGAACCCGACCCGTCACCCGCCACCCAGAGCGCGCCGTCAGCCACGCCGGGTCGCCCGCAGCACCAGGAAGCCGACGGCGGCCCCCGCCGCCGCCGCGACGAGGCTGCGCACGGTGACCGCCGAGCGCAGCCTCGTGAGCCCCTGCCGGGGATCGACCATCGCCCCGGCCACGTTGCCGGCCGCGCTGACGGCCATGTCGCCGATCCGGCCCCTGTTCATGGCTGCGCCGCCTTCCGCCCGCCCGCTGGACGTCGGCGGCTACCCACCCGGCAGCGATGCAAACGGGCGGCACGGCCGGCGTCACCCGGTGGTGCGCGGTCGACCGCCCCGCATGGCGGCACCGCTGCCGGGTAAGCCACCCCGTGTCGACCCGGCCGGGCCCGCTGCGCGTGCGCGTGGGGCCGCCCGACCGACCTCGGCGACACGGACCGGCAGCCGACGTACCGGGAGTGAGCGATGGGACGCTACGACGACGAGGTGACCGGGCTCGCGGCGCCGCTGGCCGACCCCGGTGACCTGGACGTGCTGCTGGACCGGGTGGGCGACGCCCGCGTGGTCATGCTGGGCGAGGCGAGCCACGGCACGCACGAGTTCTACACCTGGCGGGCGGCGATCAGCCGGCGACTGATCGAGGAGAAGGGCTTCTCGTTCGTCGCGGTCGAGGGCGACTGGCCGGACTGCGACCGGGTCGACCGCAGCGTACGCTGCCTGCCCGGCGCGCCGGAGGACCCGCGCGAGGCCCTGGCCACGTTCGAGCGGTGGCCGACGTGGATGTGGGCCAACGAGGAGGTCGTCGACTTCACCCGCTGGCTGCGCGTACGCAACAGCCGGGTGGACGAGCCCGCCCGCGCGGGCTTCCACGGGCTGGACGTGTACTCGCTGTGGGAGTCGCTGCGCGAGATCCTCGTCCACCTGCGCGAGCACGACCCGGAGCAGGTGCCGGCGGCGCTCGCCGCCTACCGCTGCTTCCAGCCCTACTCCGAGGACGCGCAGCAGTACGCGCTGGCGACCCGGCTGGTGCCGAACAACTGCGAGAACGAGGTGGTCGACCTGCTCGTCGGGCTGCGCGAGCGGGCCGCGGCCGACGGCGCCGGGTTCTTCGGCGCGTGGCAGAACGCCGAGGTCGTCGCCGGCGCCGAGCGCTACTACCGGACGATGGTGCGCGGCGGCCGGGAGTCCTGGAACGTCCGCGACCGGCACATGGACGACACCCTCGACCGGCTCCTGGCGCACTACGGGCCCGGCGCGAAGGGGATCGTCTGGGCGCACAACACCCACGTCGGCGACGCGCGGGCCACCGACATGGCCGACGCGGGCGAGGTCAACATCGGCCAGCTCGCCCGGGAACGGTACGGCGCGGAGCAGGTCGTCCTGGTCGGCTTCGGCACCCACCACGGCACCGTGGTCGCCGGCGACGCCTGGGGCGCGCCGATGGAGGTGATGCCGGTGCCGCCGGGCCGGCGACACTCCCTGGAGGAGGTGCTGCACGGCGCCGCGCCGGCGCAGGCCCTGTTCGTGTTCCCCCGCGACGGCCGCCCCGACCTGCTCACCGACGAGCTCGACCACCGGGCGATCGGCGTGGTCTACCACCCGGAGCGGGAGCGCTGGGGCAACTACGTGCCCACCGTGCTCGGCGAGCGGTACGACGCCTTCTGCTGGGTCGACGAGTCCCAGGCCGTACGGCCGTTGCGCGTGCGCCCCGCGAGCCTCGCCGAGCCGGAGACGTACCCGTCGGGCGTCTGACCCCGGACCGTAGCCTGCGGGAATGCGTACGCAGGGGATCACCGTGGTGCCGATGGCCGACTGGCACGCCGAGGCCGTCCTCGACATCTACCGGCAGGGCATCGCCGGCGGCGACGCCACCTTCGAGACCAGTCCGCCGGGCTGGGAGGACTTCACCGCCCGCCGGCTGCCGGGCCACCGCCACGTCGCCGTCGACGACCGGGACCGGGTGCTGGGCTGGATCGCCTGCACCGCCGTGTCCGACCGCGGCGTCTACGCGGGGGTCGTCGAGCACTCCGTCTACGTCCGTCCCGACGCGCAGGGGCGAGGCATCGGCCGGGCGCTGCTGCGGGCGCTGATCGCGTCCACCGAGGCGGCCGGCATCTGGACCATCCAGTCCGGCATCTTCCCCGAGAACACCGCCAGCATCGCCCTGCACCACGCCTGCGGGTTCCGTACCGTCGGCGTCCGCCACCGCCTCGGCCGGCACCACGGCAGGTGGCGCGACGTGGTGCTGCTCGAACGCCGCAGCCCCACCGTCGCCTGACCCCTCGACGATCATGGGGTTGACGGCGTTCTTGATCTCCAAAGCCACCGTCAACTCCATGATCACCAGTGGCGGCCGGTCCGGGTCGGGTTCACGCCGTGATGATCACGTGCAGGTTCCGGGGGCCGTGGACCCCCTCGACCCGGTCGAGTTCGATGTCGCTGGTGGCAGACGGTCCGCTGATCCAGGTCAGCGGCCGGCGCGGGTCGACCCGGGCGAGGGCGTCCGGCACGGTGCCGACGACCTGATCGGCGCGCAGCACGCACACGTGCGTGTCGGGCAGCAGCGTGATGATCCGGCGGCCCTGGTCCGGGGCCCCGTCGAGCACGATGGTGCCGGTCTCGGCGACGGCCACCGCTGCCGCTGTGACGACCCCGTCCACGGCGGCGATCGTCCCTGGGGGGAGGTTTTCGTCCGGCACCGCGCTGACGCTGTCGGGCAGCCACTGCGGGGGCAGACCGGGTGGCACCACGACCCGCCGGCCCCCGAACACCTCGTCGACGACGCCGGCGACGTGGGCGGCGTCGCACCGGTGCACGGTGGCCCGGTAGTCGGTGAGGCGGTCCACGAGCACGTCGAGGTCGCCGGCGACGGAGCCGGCGGGCCGGTAATGTCGGGGCACCTCGACCGGCACCGGCCGAGGCTCGCCGAGAGCGGCCCGGAGGCGGCGGAGGATGAGCTCACGGGTGGTCACCGCTCCGCCCACCACTGACGGAAGGTCTGCGGCGGTGCGGCTGGAATGTCGCGGCTCGCCGTCCAGCCGCTCAGTGGCGGTGGCAGGCCGCCGCCGCGCGGGCCGGCGAGCCGGCTCAGCCTCGCGGCGCGTTGCGCGGCGGCGTACAGGCGCGGATGGTCCAGGGTGTACGCGGCGGCGGCCATCGCGATCGCCTCGCTGCGCGGGTGGGGGGCCTTGCCGCGGAGGTGGACCAGCAGCTCCGGAATGTTGATCTTCACGGGGCAGGCGTCGTAGCAGGCACCGCAGAGCGACGACGCGTAGGGCAGGGAGGCGTTGTCCGCCACCCCGGTGAGCTGCGGGGAGAGCACCGCGCCGATGGGTCCGGGGTAGACCGAGCCGTAGGCGTGCCCGCCGGTGCGCTCGTAGACCGGGCAGACGTTGAGGCAGGCGGAGCAGCGGATGCAGTGCAGCGCCTGCCGGCCGACGGGGTCGGCCAAGACCGCGCTGCGGCCGTTGTCCAGCAGCACCAGGTGCACCTGCTGCGGCCCGTCACCGGGCGTGACCCCGGTCCACATCGAGGTGTAGGGGTTCATCCGTTCCCCGGTGGAGGCCCGGGGCAGCAGTTGCAGGAACACGGCCAGGTCGTCCCAGGTCGGAATGACCTTCTCGATGCCCATCACCGTGATCAGGGTCTGCGGCAGCGTCAGGCACATCCGACCGTTTCCCTCGGACTCCACGACGGCGAGGGTGCCGGTCTCGGCCACGGCGAAGTTCGCCCCGGAGACCGCCACCTTCGTGCTGAGGAAGGTCCGCCGCAGGTGCCGCCGGGCCGCCGCGGCGAGGGCCGCCGGCTCGTCGGTCAGCCCGGGGTCGACGCCAGGCATCTCGCGCAGGAAGATCTCCCGGATCTCGGCCCGGTTGCGGTGGATGGCCGGCACCAGGATGTGACTCGGCTTGTCCTGTCCCAGCTGGACGATCAGCTCCGCCAGGTCGGTCTCGACCGGCTCGATCCCGGCCGCCTCAAGGGCCTCGTTCAGGCCGATCTCCTGGGTGGCCATCGACTTGACCTTCATCACCCGGTCCGCGCCCGCGGCCCGGACGAGGTCGGTGACGATCCGGTTGGCCTCCACCGCGTCGGCCGCCCAGTGCACCGTGCCGCCCGCGGCGGTCACCGCCGCCTCCAGCTGCTCCAGCAGCTCCGGCAGGCGGGCCATCGTGTCGGCCTTGATCGCCGATCCGGCCGCCCGCAGCTCCTGCCAGTCCGGCACCTCACCGATCACCGCGCCGGACCTGACCCGGATTGTCGTGGTCGCGTGGCGCAGGTTGCGGCGCAACTGCGCGTCGCCGAGGGCCCGGCGGGCCGCCGCGGGAAAGGACTCGTCGCCGCGCAGATGCCCGACCCCGCGCGGTGCCGTGACGGGCATGCCGAGGAACGTCCGCGTCACGGCCGTCCCCCCAGTCGCTCGCGCTCGCCGGCGGCCTCGCTGTGTTCCGTCGAGGCCAGGATCTCCGCCAGGTGCACCGTCCGCACCCCGGCCCGCAGCCGGGACAACCCGCCGCCGATGTGCATCAGACACGAGGAGTCCCCCGCCGTGCACACGTCCGCCCTCGTCGTCAACACGTTGCGCATCTTGTCCGCCAGCATCGCCGTCGAGGTGTCCGCGTTCTTCACCGCGAACGTCCCCCCGAAACCACAGCACTGCTCGGCCTGCGGCAACTCCACCAGGTCCAGGCCCCGCACCTCGCGCAGCAGCCGCAACGGCTTGTCCCCCACCCGGATCATCCGCAACGAATGACACGTCGGGTGGTACGTCACCCGGTGCGGGAAGTACGCCCCCACATCCGTCACCCCCAACACGTCCACCAGCAACTCCGACAGTTCGAACGTGCGCCGGGCCACCTCCTCCGCCCGACCCGCCAACCGCTCCTCCCCCGCCCGACGCGCCACCATCGCGTGCTGATGCCGCACCGACCCCACACACGACCCCGACGGAGCCACCACCACGTCGTACGGCGCGAAGACCCGCACATGCCGGCGGACCAGCCGCAGGGCGTCGTCCGGGTAGCCGGTGTTGACGTGCATCTGGCCGCAGCAGGTCTGATCCTCCGGGAACACCACCTCGTGACCGAGGCGCTCCAGCAGCCGAACCGTCGCCTTCGCCGCCTCGGGGAACAGCGTGTCGGCGAGGCAGGTGACGAACAGGGCGATGCGCATCCTCAGCCGCCCATCCGGTGCTCGGCGGCGCGCCATGCCGCCTCGTGGCCGCGCGGCTCGTACCGCACGAGGTGCTGGGTCTGGCGCAGCACGGCGCGCAGGGCTGCCAGGTCCCCGTCGAGGACACCGGCGGCGCGGGCCTGCACCAGGATGTTGCCGAGCGCGGTGGCCTCGACCGGCCCGGCGAGCACCGGCAACCCGCAGGCGTCGGCGGTGAGCTGGCACAGCAGTTCGTTGCGGGCGCCGCCGCCGACGACGTGCAGGGCGTCGACGGCCCGGCCGGAGAGCTGCTGCGCCTGGCGGACGGCGCGCCGGTGCGCCAGAGCCAGGCTGTCGACGATGCAGCGGACGATGGCAGCCGGGGTGGCCGGTACCGGCTCGCCGGCGCGCTGGCAGGCGTCCGCGGCACGCGCCGGCATGTCGCCGGGTGGCATGAACGCCGGGTCGTCCGGGTCCACGACGGACCGCAGCGCCGGTTCCCGGGCCGCACGCCGCAGCAGGTCGGGCAGGTCGGCGGTGCCCCGGGTACGCAGCGACTCCTGCAGCAGCCACAAGCCCATCACGTTGCGAAGGTAGCGGATGGTGCCGTCGACGCCGGACTCGTTTCTACCTCCCGTTTACCGTTAACGACGGACCGTAAACGGTTGACACACGATGGTCAAGAGCGCGAAACATTGCGGCGGGGCCTGGCCACCCGCTACGACAAGACGCCCGACAGCTATGTGGCAGGGCCCGGTTGGCTGGAGCCAGGCTGTGTCTGGCTTCATCCCGTGTCGCGCTGACACAGCACGCGGTCGGGCGTGAGGATGTGGGTATGAGTTCATCGCAGCCCGCCGTCGACCCCGGGCCCGAGCCGGACACGACCGCGGGCGGGCCGGTGAATACTGCGGGCGCGCGGTCCAGGCCCCCATCGCCGGACTCCCCCGAGTCTTCCCCGGATCACCGCTACCTGCTCGACAACGCCCGGGTGGAGGCGGGCGAGCGGTTCACCTGGCTGGCCGAGCTGTTCGACGGTGTCACGCGTGGGCACTTCGACCGGCTCGGAGTGAGGGCGGGCTGGCGCTGCTGGGACGTTGGTGCCGGAGGACCCAGCATTCCCGAGGCACTCGCCACGGCCGTCGGACCAACCGGTTACGTGCTGGCCACGGACATCAATCCGGCCTGGTTGGACCCGCACGGCGGGTACGAGGTGCTCCGGCACGACATCGTCGGGGACCCGCCGCCGCAGCCAGGCACGTTTGACCTGGTACACGCGCGGCTCGTGCTCGTTCACGTGCCCGACCGTGCCCGGGCGTTGGCGACGATGGTGGCGGCGCTGCGGCCCGGCGGTTGGCTATTGGTGGAGGATGCCGACACCGAGCTGCAGCCGCTGGCCTGCCTCGATGAGGTTGGCCCGGCGCAGCGGCGCGCCAACCGGCTGCGGCGCGCCGTCCGGGAGTTGATGACCCGCCGCGGCGCCGATCTGCGCTACGGCCGTACGCTGCCGCGGGCGTTGCGTGCGGCGGGCCTGGTCGACGTCAGGGCGGCCGGCTGCTTCCCGGTCGGCGGGGTAGCCTGCGACCGGCTGGAGACCGCGACGGTGCGGATGGTCCGCGCCGAGTTGCTGGCCGCAGGGCTGGCCAACGACGTCGAAATCGACGCGCACCTGGCCGCCGTCGATGCCGGCGAACTCGACCTCACCCTCGCGCCGCTGATCTCGGCATGGGGACGCCGCCCGGGCTAAGCAGTCTGCCTGAAGTTCTGCATGTAGCCGGGTGGCAGCATGGAGCGGCCGACCTGCCGGCCTCCACCCACCGTGATCACAACTCCAGAAGGGACCTAGGCGCTGGCGCCGGCGTACGAGCGCAGGGCACGCCGCCAGGCCAGCGTGGCCAGCACCGCCGCGCCGGCCGCCACCGCCGGGGCCAGCAGCAACAGGTACGCGTCGAGCCGGCCCAGCAGCGCCGCGGCCGGGTGCGTGGTGAGGAACGCGACCGGCACGACCGTGAGGACGGCCTGCGCCGGGTTGCGGTACAGGTCCACCGGGAAACGGGACAGCTCGACGAAGGCGAAGGTGACCCGGCCGAGCTCCTCGGCCGCCAGCAGCCGCACCGAGACGGCCGCGCAGGAACGTGCGCACCGCCGCCTGGGCGTTGACGTCCAGGCCGAGGGTCGGCTCGTCGAGGAAGAGCACGTCCGGCCGGTGCAGCAGCGCCCCGGCGAGTTCGCAGCGCATCCGCTCGCCGAGGCTGAGCACCCGGACCTGCCTGGTGAGCAGCGGTGCCAGGTCCAGCAGGGTGACCAGTTCGTCGAGGGCCGAGCGGTACGGTCCCTCGGCGAGACCGTAGATCGCCCGGTT
The DNA here is from genome assembly GCF_039871625.1 of Micromonospora sp. B11E3. NCBI lineage: Bacteria > Bacillati > Actinomycetota > Actinomycetes > Micromonosporales > Micromonosporaceae > Micromonospora > Micromonospora sp. B11E3. The sequence continues at coordinate 68,764 of NZ_JBDPMC010000029.1, forward strand.
GACCTCGAAGGCGTCGGCCGCGGGCAGGTCCCAGAACAGGGAGTTGCGCTGCCCCATGACCAGCGAGATCCGGCGCAGGAACGCCGGCTCCCGGTCGTGCGGGGTGTGGCCGAGCACGCGTACGGTGCCGGCGGTCGGATGCACCAGGCCGGTCAGGCACTTCAGAGTGGTCGTCTTGCCGGCGCCGTTGGGACCGAGGAAGCCGACGACCTCGCCCGCCGGGATGGTGAAGCTGACCTGGTCGACGGCGCGGACGGTGACGTGCTCGCGGCGGACGAGGGAGCGCAGCGCGGCGCGCAGCCCGGGTTGCCGGCGGTGCACCCGGTAGTGCTTGGCCAGGTCCCGCACCTCGATCACGGCCCGACCCTACCGAGAGGCGCACGCCGGTCGATACCGATCTTCCCGTCCAGTGTGGTCCGATCGGGTGGGCGCGGGTGTGGGGTGGGCGCGGTCTGGGAAATGTCGGCGGTCATGGGCGAGCGACATCTGCCGCGACCCGCGGGCGATGCTGCGGATGGTGGGAATGGTGTACGTGCTACCGCCAGCCCTCCGCGCGTACCTGACCACGCCGTGCCGACGAAGTGGCTGACGTGGTAGGCGGTGCTGCGGCCGTCGAGCGTCCTGGTCCACTTCGACACCATCAGGTGCAGGTCGTTGGCGTTGCGGCTCGACCAGGGGTGGATGAAGCCGCCGTACAGGCCCGGCTCCTGCCAGCCGTAGACCTGGACCTTCTCCGCCGTCCAGACCCGGTCGGGGCCGGGGGCGGTGCGGGTGACGATGTTGCCGGTCGCGCAGTTGAGGTACGCCATGACCCAGGTGCCGTCGGCGAGCCGGCGTACCGACGGTTCGCCGAAGCGGCCGGTGAGGATCGGCGTGCACGGGCGGCCCCAGCCCCAGTCGCTGCCGTTCCAGCCCCAGCCCTCGTAGGACTCGGGGTAGAACAGCCGGTCCCAGCGGACGCGGCGCAGCATCATCGGCCCGTCCTGGCGGCCGGACCGAACCGAGAAGACGTACACCCAGTCCCCGTCGCGCTGCATCGTCCACATCTGGAACGGGTCGGTGTTGGTGCCGTTGTTCCACCACTTCAACGGCGTACGGACGAAGTCGTTGCCGTTGTCGGTGTACGCCAGGCCGGCGTAGCGGGACTTCCACTGCGGCCCGGCGGGGCCGGCGGAGTTCCAGTTCTCGATGCTCATGTACGACACGAGCTGCCGCCCGGTCTCGGGGAAGCTGATCCCGTCGTTGGGGATGACGGTGACCTCCCACAGGCCGTCGATGCCGATGCCGTTGTGGCCGTTGTGCATCAGCTCCGGCGCGCGGCCGTTGCCGGCGACCCGGGCGGCGCTGTCGAAGACGATCCCGCCCGGCGAGTTGGGGTGCAGGTACGAGCGCAGCATCACCGGGGAGCGCCAGTCGTTGGGCAGCGGCGGCCCCTCGGGCCAGGCGGTGTTGAAGGTGTCGCCGAACAGGTACCCGATGGAGCCGTTCTCCAGCACGTAGGGGATGCCGAGATCGGTGCCGGCGACCTGCCACCGGCTGTTGGTGTCGAGGTCGGCGCCGGTGAGGCGCTTGCGCCAGGTGGCGGCGGCCCGCGCCTCGCCGGGCAGGGCGAGGGTCGGGACGGTCGCCGCGGCCACGCCGGCCACCGCGACCCGGCCGAGGAACGCGCGGCGGTCGAGTGCCATGTCGGGCCGCTCCCTCCGGAAAGCGCGCCACACCAGCGCAGATAGATGTTTATGAGTGAATGGAACGTACGGCCGACGCCGGGCGCTGTCAAGCCGTGCGGGCGACGGCGTGGGCAACCAACGGCGCCCCTCCAATCGAATCGTCACGTCCGGCCGCACCACTCGGGCCCCCGCGACGAATCCGGCTGCCCGCATACTCACTGCGTGACGTTGCTGTGCGAGCCGTACCTGCTCGATCCGGGGCCCGACGGGGTCCACGTGCTGTGGCACACCGAGCAGGCCGGCAGGTGCCAGGTCGCGCTGGTCGGCGCCGGGGTGCCGGGGCTGACCGAACGGCAGGCGCACGCCGCCGCCACCGGCCCCGCCGACGCGGGCCCGGGGTGGCGGCGGTTCCCCGCCGAGACCCGCCCGCTGTCGCGTACCCGGGAGGACGCCGGGTCGTCGGTGCCGGGCCGGACGTACGCCGGGGTGACCCGCCGCCCGGTGTACCGGCACCTGGCCCTGGTCGGCGGGCTACCCGCCGGGCGCAGCCCGTACCGCGTCGTGTCGGTCGACGACGACGGCCGCGCGACCGTCACCACCGCCCACAGCCTCGCCCCGGCCGTCCCGCCGGGGCGGCCGGTCCGGCTGCTGCTGACCAGCGACCACCAGCTCATGCCGATGGTCCCCGCGAACCTGACCAAGGTCGGCGAGACCGCCGGCACCGCGCTCGACGGGGTGTTGATGGCCGGGGACATGGTCAACGTCCCGGACCGGGCCAGCGACTGGTTCGACAGCGCCCGCCGGCCGGCGTTCTTCACCAGCTTCGCCGGCCGGGCCGACGGCCGCTGGCCGGGCGCGCCGATCCTGCCGAACACCCCGCTCTACCCGGCCATCGGCAACCACGAGGTGATGGGACGCTGGTCGCAGACCGCGTCGCTGGAGGAGCAGTTCAACGATCCGCAGCCCGGCGCCTGGGACGTCACCACGTACGAGGAGCTGTTCCCGGTGCCGCGCAGCGACGCGGGCGGGCCGCGCTGGTGGTCGCGGACCATCGGCGACGTCCACCTGATCACCCTGTTCGCCACGACGATCTGGCGTACGCCCAAGCTCACCGGGCGGGGCAGGTTCCAGGAGGCCGCCGGGGACGTCGACCGGCCGGAGCGCTGGGGGCACGGCCAGTTCATCTTCGAGCCGGTCGCCCGCGGCTCGGCCCAGTACCGCTGGCTCGCCGCCGAACTCGCCTCCCCCGCGGCGCGGGCGGCCCGGTACCGGGTGGTGATGTTCCACCACCCGAGCCACGGGCTCGGCCACCACTCCGCCCCGCCGTTCACCGACCCGGTGCCGACGATCGGGCCCGACGGGATCACCTACCACTACCCGCAGGCCGACGACCACATCCTGCGCGACGTCGAGCCGCTGCTCGACTCCGCCGGGGTCCACCTGGTCCTCAACGGACACTCGCACGTGTGGAACCGGTTCCGCAACGCGGCCGGCGTGCACTGGCTGGAGACGTCCAACGTCGGCAACAGCTACGGCGCCTACGACGTGACGTCCGGCCGGTCCCGCGAGCTGCCGGACGGGTACGTCCAGCAGGGCGACCCGGGCGGCCTGGCCCCGATCGTGCCCACCGTCGCGCCGCTGGCCGGGCCCGACGGCGCCGCCCTGCCGTACGTGGCGAGCAACGACATCACCGTCTTCACGCTGCTGGACACCGCCGACGGGATGGTCCGCTCGTACCGCTTCGACACCGTCGACCCGGAGGCCGAGGTGGTCCTGTTCGACGAGTTCCCCCTCGCCGGGCCGTGACCCCGCCGCGGTCTCGACGTCTGTCGGCGGGTGATTTCGCCCCTCGGAGGGATCCGGGCCCATGCCGCGTGGCATGGGCCCGGTCACCGTGTCAGATCCCGGGCCAGGAGATCGGGCCGGTGTTGTCCGGCGGGGTGACCCCCGAGATGTCGATCAGGTCCTGCAGGTCGGGGTCGTACTCCGGCGTGGCGCCGTTGAATTCGGGCTGGAAGCCCGACGCGAGCACCACCACGCCGTCCGTGTTCACCGTCAGGATCAGCGGGCCGAGGCCGTTGGACGGCGGCTCGATACCGCGGATGTCGATCTGTCCGTAGTCGTCCTCGGAGGGCGTACGGTTGCTGTTGAACCGGACGACGACCCGGGCCAGGTCGTCAGCGGTGATCGGTCCGGTGGCGAGGTAGTCCGGGTTGACCATGCCGGTCTCCCCGCCGTCCTCCGGGCAGTCGGCCCCCTTGCACGTCTTCTTGGTCTCCGTCGACTCGACCTTTCCGTCCTTGTAGGTGGTGGTGGTCGTGGTCGTGGTCGCCGTCTCGCCGTCGTCGACCGTCGTGCTCTCGGTCGTCTTGGTCACGTTGCCATTGCTGTCGTACTCCTCCGTCTTCGTCTTGGTCGTCGTCGTCCCGTCCGCGTTTTCCTTGACATTGATGTCGGTCTTGTCGGTAATTTGGCCGTCGCTGTTGTAGTTGGTGGTGCTGCTGGAGGTCTCCCAGGTGGAGAAGCCGTCGTCTCTCGAGGTGAAGGTCTCGCTGTAATCGGTCGTCCCCCCTCCCACGAAGTTGAGGTCCGAGTCGTACGCCAGGTTGGTGATCGTGCCCGTGGTCACCGAGGTGGTTTCCCCAACCGAGGTCACCGAGGTCTTCGTCTCGGTGACGATCCGCACGTTGTCCGAGCTGCCGTCCGAGTAGGCGACCGAGTATCCGCGCCCGAACGAGCCGGGCGCGCCACCGTGGGTGAATCCGCCGTCGACGAACCGGGCCGGCTTCTTCAGGCCGTTGGGGCCGAGGTTCGTCACGCCGACGAGGCCCTCGATGGAATCACCCTCGACGCCCCAGACGGCGACGTTGCCGAGTACGGAGAAGGCCAGCTTCTGGTCCTCCCGCAGCGTCGGCTCCTCGGCCAACACCACGGTCGCGTCGCGACCGAGGTGCTCGAAGCCGTTGGCGCGCAGCTTGCCGAGGAGTCCCTCGGCGGACCGCACGAGGGGCCCCTCCTCGGGCCGGTCCAGTGCTCCGACGCCGGTGGCGAGCGCCATGCCGTCGGGGGTGTCCCTCGGCAGCACGACCAGTTCGGTGAGGTGCTCCTCGAACGAGGGCAGCTCGCGGGCGATGGCGGCATCGAAGATCTTGTGGACGTCCGGGTAGCTGCCCGCATCGTTCGGGTCGCTACCCAGCGCCTCCTCGTCGACGTCCGTGACGCCGTCCCCGTCATTGTCGTTCGACTCGTCCAGGACGAGCAGGCAGACGCGGTGCTCGCAGACCGCGCGGCGGTCGCCCTCTGCCGCCGAGGCGGCACCCGCCCCCGTACCGATCAGGCCGACCGAGAGACCGATGGCTCCCGCGGCCGCAATGAACCTTCGCATGAGCGGAAAGCTAGATCATCAACGCGGAAAGTCCATTGAAAGTTGATTACCCGACAGTGGACGGTGACCGGCCCCCGACAGGGGCCGGCGGACCCATCGTGGCTGCTCAGGCCCCCTGGGATCTGCCTGGCGGGCCGTCGCGTCGCCGCGGAAGATCCGCCCACGGGTTGAGTCTCGGATCAGCCTGCGGGCGGGCCTCCGCTCAGACCGGCGGCGGACGACGGGACGGCGCGGGCCGCCCATACTCGACGACGAGGGGTCCCGGAGCGGGTGCTCCGGGACCCCTCGGCCGTCAGCGGCTAGCCCGCGGCGGTGCTCACTTGGTGAGCGGCGCGAGCTTCGGGTCGTTGGCGTACGCCTCGGCCGCGTTCGCCTTGGTGACGGCGAGCGGCGGCAGCAGGTACGTGTCGACGACCTTGACGCCGTTGTTGTACGACTTGGTGTCGTTCACCTCGGGGGTGTTGCCGGCCTGCAGGGCCTTGACCATGGCGATGGTCTGCTTGACCAGGTTCCGGGTGTCCTTGTTGATGGTCATGTACTGCTCGCCGGCCATGATCGACTTGACCGACTCGACCTCGGAGTCCTGACCGGTCACGACCGGGATCGGCTTGCCGGCGCCCTTGATCGAGGTGATGATCGCGCGGGCGAGGGTGTCGTTCGGGGACAGGACCCCGTCCAGTTCCTTGTTGCCGTACGTCGAGGTCAGCAGCTGGTCCATGCGGGCCTGCGCACCCTCGGCCTTCCAACCCTGGATGGCGGTCTGCTTGACGTCGGTCTGCTTCGAGGCGACGACCACGTTGCCCTTGTCGATCTCGGGCTTGAGGACGTCCATCGCGCCGTTGAAGAAGACACCGGCGTTGTTGTCGTCCGGCGAGCCGGAGAACAGCTCGATGTTGTACGGGCCGTTCGGCTTCTTGGCCTTCATGCCGTCCAGCAGGGCCTGGCCCTGGAGCTGGCCGACCTTGAAGTTGTCGAACGCGACGTAGTAGTCGAGGTCGGGGGTGTTCAGGATGAGCCGGTCGTAGGCGATGACCTTCGCGCCGGCCGCGTGGGCCGCGGCGACCTGGGTCGACAGCTGCGCGGCGTCGGTCGCGCCGATGACGATGACCTTGGCGCCCTTGGTGACCATGGCGGTGATCTGCGCCTGCTGGTCGGCGACCGTCGTCGACGCGCCCGCGTACTGCACGTCGCTGGAGAAACCGGCCTCCTTCAGGCCGTTGACGAACAGGTCACCGGCGAGGACCCAGTTCTCGGAGGTCTTCGACGGCAGGGCCACACCGATCAGGGCGTTGGCCGCGAAGCCCTTGCTGTCGCCGCCGGAGCTGCCGGACTCCTCGTCGCGGCCCGAGCCGCAGGCGGTCAGAGCGAGCGCGGCGATGGCGCCGATCGCCACCGACTTACCGAGCAGTTTGCGCATGGGGAGTGCTGCCCTTCTACGGAAGTGATACGGGGAATTGACCGGTACCCGTCAGCCGGCGGACACCGTGGTCGGGGCGCGCTTCTCCCCCGCCGTGGCCGGGGAGGTGGGCGTGCCGGAACCGTCTCGGCGGAACGAGCGGGTGATGCTGCCGATGACGGAGAAACGTCCCTGGCGCTTGTTGTAGACGTCGAGCGCGACGGCCAGCAACAGGACCAGGCCCTTGATGATCTGGACGCGGTCGGTGCCGACGCCCAGCAGTTGCAGGCCGTTGTTGAGCACGGCCATGACCAGACCACCGACGATGGAGCCGCTGATGGTCCCGATGCCGCCGGAGACGGCCGCGCCGCCGATGAAGACCGCGGCGATCGCGTCCAGTTCCCAGCCGTTGCCGTCCTGCGGGCCGGACGCCGCCGAGCGGGCCACGAAGATCATGCCGGCCAGCGCGGCCAGGACGGACATGTTCATCATGACCAGGAAGTTGACCCGCCTGAGCTTCACGCCGGACAGCTCGGCCGCCCGGGAGTTGCCGCCCACCGCGTAGATGTGCCGGCCGCCGGCCGTGTTGCGGGTGTAGAAGGAGTACGCGAGGACCAACGCCACCAGGATGATGCCGGAGACGGGGAAGCTGGTGCCGACCCGGCCGCTGGCGAAGCGCAGCGAGACGAACACGATCACGCCGACCATCACGGCCATCCGCAGGATCGCGATCCACATCGGGGCCGCGTCGGCGTGCATCTCGTGGCGGGTCCGGCGCGCCTGGAACTCCCGCCAGACCACGGCCGCGCAGGCGGCCAGGCCCAGCAGCAGCGTCAGGTTGTTGTAGCCGGTGTCCGGCCCGGTCTCGGGCAGGAACCCGGAACCGATCACCCGGAAGCCCTCGGGCACCGGGATGGTGTTCGCGTTGCCGATGAACTGGTTGCCGCCCCGGAACAGCAGCATGCCCGCCAGGGTGACGATGAACGCGGGCACCCCCATGTAGGCGACCCAGAAGCCCTGCCAGGCGCCGATCACCGCGCCGATCGCCAGGCCGAAGAGGATGGCCACGGGCCACGGCAGCGACCACTCGAACATCGACTTGGCCACCAGGATGCCGGCGAACGCGGCGACCGAGCCGACCGACAGGTCGATGTGCCCGGCGACGATCACCATCAGCATGCCGATGGCCAGGATGAGGATGTACGAGTTCTGCTGGAACAGCGCGATCAGGTTGTCCGATCGCAGCGTCAGGCCGTCGGTCAGGATCTGGAACAGGACGACGATCGCCACCAGCGTGAAGATCATCCCGAACTGGCGGGCGTTGGAGGTGGTGCCTCCGAACAGGTTCTTCTGAAGGTCCTTGATCCGGCTCATCGTGTCTGCATCTTCTTCGTCGAGGTCATGTGCTTCATGAGGGTCTCCGGGTCCGCCTCGGACCGGGCGATCTCGCCCGTGATGGTGCCTTCGAACACGGTGTAGATGCGGTCGCAGAGCCCGATGAGCTCGGGCAGCTCCGAGGAGATGACGACGACGCCCCTCCCCTGGTCGGCGAGCCGCTGGATGATGCCGTAGATCTCGTACTTGGCGCCCACGTCGATGCCGCGCGTCGGCTCGTCGAGGATCAGCAGGTCCGGGTCCGTGAACATCCACTTCGCGAGGACGACCTTCTGCTGGTTGCCGCCGGAGAGCTTGGCGACGCCCTCGTCGACCGTGGGGGCCTTGGTCCGCAGCTCCCTGCGGTAGGCCTCGGCGGCCTTGTACTCCTTGACCTCGTCGAGGACGCCGTGACGCGAGATCTTGGACAGCTTGGCGGCCACCGTGGACGTCTTGATGTCGTCGAGCAGGTTCAGGCCGATCGCCTTGCGGTCCTCGCTGACGTACGCGAGCCCGTGGGCGATCGCGTCCGCCACCGACTTCAGCACGACCTCCCTGCCGTCCTTGACGATCGTGCCCGACTCGTACACGCCGTAGGAGCGGCCGAACACGCTCATCGCCAGCTCGGTGCGGCCCGCGCCCATCAGGCCGGCGAAGCCGACGATCTCGCCGCGGCGTACGGCGAAGCTCGCGTTCTTGCAGACCTGACGCTCGGCCGAGATCGGGTGCCGGACGTTCCAGTCGCGTACCTCGAAGAAGACCTCACCGATCTTCGGCGTGTGGTCCGGGAAGCGGCTGCTCAGCTCGCGGCCGACCATCCCGCGCACGATCCGGTCCTCGTCGACGCCGTCCGCCCTGACGTTCAGGGTCTCGACCGTCCGGCCGTCGCGCAGGATGGTGATCTGGTCGGCGATCGCCTCGATCTCGTTCAGCTTGTGCGAGATCATGATCGAGGTGATGCCCTTGGACCGGAAGCCGCGCAGCAGGTCCAGCAGGTGCCGGGAGTCGGTCTCGTTCAGCGCGGCGGTCGGCTCGTCGAGGATGAGCAGCCTGACGTCCTTGGCGAACGCCTTGGCGATCTCCACCAGCTGCTGCTTGCCGACGCCGATGTCCTTGACCAGGGTGTCCGGGTCCTCCCGCAGGCCGACCCGCGCCATCAGGTCGTGCGCCTTGCGGTTGGCCGCCTTCCAGTCGATCGCGCCGCGCCTGCGCGGCTCGTTGCCGAGGAAGATGTTCTCGGTGATCGACATGTGCGGGATGAGCGCGAGCTCCTGGTGGATGATGACGATGCCCGCGTGCTCGCTCGCCCGGATGTCGGAGAAGCGGGTCTCCGCGCCCTGGTAGATGATCTGGCCCTCGTACGTGCCGTACGGGTAGACGCCACTGAGGACCTTCATCAGGGTGGACTTGCCGGCGCCGTTCTCGCCGCAGATCGCGTGGATCTCGCCCTCGCGCACCACGAGGTTGACGTCGGCGAGGGCCTTGACCCCGGGGAACTCCTTGGTGATGGCGCGCATCTCCAGGAGGATCGGCACGTCGCTCATGGTTCGCACCACCTCGCCACCGTCATGGGTGCCTCCGGAAGGGGGATGACCTTCACTGGTTTTGTTGCCGACGGCAACGTATTGCCAATCGATGGACATCCGCAAGCCATCGACGGGTAAACCAGGTAACAATCCGGCAATGTCGGCGACAACGTAGGTGCGCCAGCCTCCCACCCGGCACCCCGCACCGCACCCCGGCGCGCCGACGCTCGCCGGCGTGGGCCGCACCGGTCGGCCCGTCCAGTGCGGATGCGCCCCTCCCCCGGTTGGACACATCCCCTACGGCGTCCTAGGAGGCTAGTGGGCGTCGGGTGGACGGGCTCAGCCCCGCGCTCAGCCTCGGGCTCGGGCCCAGGTGAGGAAGCGGTCGGTCAGGTCGGGTGGCACGGCCTGGTCGTGGAGTTGGGCGAACTGGTCGCGGGCCTCGGCCATGAGGGTGCCCAGGTAGACGAGGAGCGCGGTGCGGTTGCCCCGGTACTCGCTGAGCAGGGACAGTCGGGCGGGTTGGCAGGGCCATTCGGCGCCGCAGTTGCGGCATCGCCACAGCGGGCGCATGGGCGTGTGCGGGACCGTCGGCCGGGCCATCAGCGCAGCCTCCGTGCGGTGGCGCGTGCCTCTTCGTCGGTCAGGGGCAGGAACCACAGGAAGCGTTTGACGATCTCGGGCGGTTCGGGACCTTCGGGCCGGCCGCGCAGGTCGCGGATGGCCTGCGGAACCAGGAGACTGAAGCCGGGCAGGAGCGCCCGGCGCAGGGCGGCGTCGATCGGCAGGTCCGTCCACGTCGGGCACGGCCAGGGCTGTGCGCACGCCGCGCAGATCCAGTGCGGGCCGGTTGCGTGGTGGTCGGCGAGGCAGACGACGGTGGGCAGACGCGCCTTGGCGAGTACCGCCCACGCCCGCGCGGGGGCGAGCCTGCCGGCACGGTCGGGGTCGTTCGTGGGGAAGACATCGGTCGACTGCGTCAGCCGGCGCGGCAGGTTCCTGCCGCGCCGCCGCCCCGGCAGCAGCGACAGAGCTTTCGTCCGGCACCGGAACCAGCGGATACGCACATCGTCCTCCTCGGGTAGCTGGAACCGGGGCCGCCCCGCAAGGGGAAACCAGGGCGGCCCCGGGACGGAGTCCGCCACAGCCAATTCCCGGCGTGTAGCGGGTCCGCATCCGTGACAGTCTGGTTAGGGCTCGCAGATAATTAACTCGCCGGTTTGATCTTGGCGGCTTCTGCGTTGGCGATGAAGCTGACGATGTCGGTGGGCGTGTGGAACCGTGCTGTCGAGGCAATGGCCGTGTGGTCGTGGTGGT